>NZ_JAVVLT010000103.1:0-34605 GCF_036224885.1 Marinobacter sp. OP 3.4 | reverse complement strand
GCCCGACCACGTCGAAGGTGATGTGGAACATCATCAGGGCAATGGCCAGGCCACCAACAATGGAGATCAGGTTGGTCACTTTCGACAGGAACCGACCAATGGCAAACATGGTGCACCCTCAATTGTTATTGTTACTGGTGTGCGGAGGTGGAGCGGGTAGCCACCAGCGGGCCACCCACGCCGGTGTCAGAGCCTTTCGATAATGGTCACGTTGGCCATGCCACCACCTTCACACATGGTCTGCAGGCCGTAACGTCCGCCCCGGTCATGGAGGGCATGGACCAGGGTGGTCATCAGCTTGGTGCCGGATGCCCCCAGCGGGTGCCCCAGGGCGATGGCGCCACCATTGACGTTGAGGCGGTCCGGATCGGCACCGGTGACATCCAGCCAGGCCAGTGGTACTGGCGCGAAGGCCTCGTTGACCTCGAACAGGTCGATGTCGTTGATGTTCAGGCCGGCTTTCTTCAGTGCCTGCTGGGTGGCGGGGATCGGCGCCTCCAGCATGATCACCGGATCGTGGCCGATCACGCTCATATGGTGGATACGGGCCAGGGGCTCAACGCCCAGCTTCTTAAGGCCCTTCTCGCTGACCACCATGACCGCGGTGGCACCGTCACAGATCTGGCTGGCCACTGCCGCGTTGATGAATCCGCCTTCCTGCAGCGGCTTCACACCAGCGATGCCTTCCAGGGTGGCGTCGAAGCGGATACCCTCATCCACGGTGTGCATTTCATCCTGGGGCCCGCCGTCCTGCAACCGCGATTGCAGTGGCAGGATCTCCTTGTCGAAACGGCCCGCCTCGGTGGCGGCAATGGCCCGCTGGTGGCTCCTGAGGGCGAACTCATGAAGGTCTTCCCGGGACTGGCCATACTTCCTGGCGATCATCTCAGCGCCCATGAACTGGCTGAACTCAATGTCCGGATAACGCTGCTGGATGTTCGGCCCCATGTAGTGCTCGGCAATGCCCGCTTTCTGGGCCAGGGCCATGGGCGAGAACATGGGGGTGCGGCTCATGCTCTCCACACCGGAAGCAATGACCACGTCCTGGAAACCGGACATCACCGCCTGGGCTGCAAAGTGAATGGCCTGTTGGGAACTGCCACACTGGCGGTCGATGGAAGTGCCGGGCACAGACTCCGGCAGTTTCGACGCCAGCACCGCGTTGCGGGCCACGTTGGTGGACTGTTCGCCAATCTGGCTGACACAGCCCATGATGACGTCGTCAATCAGGTTGGGGTCGGCCTTGGCCCGGTCCACCACGTCGTTCAGGACTTCCGCCGCCAGGTCGGTGGCGTGCCAGCCGGACAGACGACCACCCCGGCGACCGCCGGCGGTACGGGTTGCTGCTACGATATACGCTTCTGCCATGTCTCTCTTCCTCATTGCCGCCCAGCGGCGCAGGTTGTTCGATGATCATCCCAACACCCGGGTCGGGATGATGTGCTAACGGGTGCCTGACATTCTTGCGTGAACACGCTATGCCCGCGTCGTCGCAAGCGACGATATGCCAGGAGTCTGCACGGCAGACAGTCCCGCCGCGCTGACTCCTAACGGGGCGCCATGCGGATGGCGCCGTCCAGGCGAACGCTTTCGCCGTTGAAGTAACCGTTGATCACCATCTGCTCCACCAGCAGGGCGATCTCTTCAGGCTCGCCCAGGCGCTTGGGGAAAGGCACGGATGCCGCCAGCGCTTCCTTGACGTTGTCCGGCAGGCCATTCATCAGTGGTGTATTGATCAGCCCCGGCATAATGGTGTTCACCCGCACGCCCTCGCCCATCAGGTCCCGCGCCATGGGCAGGGTCATGCCCACCACGCCGGCCTTGGAGGCGGCATAGGCCGCCTGACCCATTTGACCGTCCTGGGCGGCCACCGAGGAGATATTGACGATCACGCCCCGCTCCCCGTCCTGCAGCCCGTCCAGGGTCAGCATGCCGGCGGCGGACTTGGCGGCACAGCGGAAGCTGCCAATCAGGTTGATCTGGATAAGCTTCTCGAACTCCGACAGCGGGAAGTGCTTGATCTCACCGGTCTGTTTCGCCCGGCTGGCGGTCTTGTGGGCATTACCGGTACCGGCACAGTTGACCAGGATACGCTCCTGTCCGATAGCGGCACGGGCCTTGTCCAGGGCCGCATCCACGGCTTCCTCGGAGGTAACGTCCACCTTGCAGAAGACACCACCCAGCTCGGCGGCCACGGCTTCTCCGCGCTCTTCATTGAAATCCAGGATTGCCACCTTGGCGCCGGATGCCGCCAGGCGACGGGCTGTTGCCTCACCGATACCGGAGGCGCCGCCGGTAACCACCGCGCTGATGGAAGAATCAAGCTTCATAGGGTCTGCCCTTGCTGTTATTTCTGGTTCAGGGTTTGGGAATGACGCCGGCCGCGCCCGGGGGCACCGGCCAGAACAATCTGATCACAGGTTAGGGGAGCCCCGGTAGGGGTGCCATCGTCGTATCCGACGAATTGCCCGGGCTTGCGGCTGATTCGAAAACCGGCTTAGACTGGAGCACTTGCAAGCCTGCATACCAGAAAAAAACGTTACGATAATCAATAACAAGGATAAGCATCGATGTCATCTGCCACCCCCTCCCGCGTGCTGATGACCAGCAAACTCAACCCGCCCACCTCCCGTGCGGCACAGGTGCCCCGTGCCGGCGTGGTTGACCGGATGCTGTCCGCCTCCGCCGCCCGCCTGGTGCTGGTCCGCGCACCGGCGGGTTTCGGCAAGACCACCGCCATGAGTCAGTGCATGACCCGCATGGAGGACCAGGGCCTGGTCACCGCCTGGCTGACCCTGGACGATGCCGACAACGACGTTTCCCGTTTCCTGTGGTACCTGAACGCGGCGGTGTCCCGGCTGACCGAGGACGGCAAGGACCAGAGCACCACCGGCGAGCGCCCGTTCACCTCCACCGGCGACGCCGCCCTCGACATCGTGGCACGGCTGTCCGAGCACCAGTCCGCCTTCGCCCTGTTCCTGGATGACTTTGAACGGGTACAGGACTCCGCGGTGCTGGGCCTGATCCGTGAGATCGTGGAACACCTGCCCCGCCGGGGCCAGTTCATCATCGGCACCCGCAACCTGCCGGAACTGGGGCTGGGACGGTTGCGGGCCCGGGGCCAGCTGCTGGAGATCGACGCCCGGCAGCTGCGGTTCTCCATGGAGGAGACCACCGATTTCCTGATCGCCCGCCGGCAACTGGCCCTGACCCAGGAAGACCTGCTGCGCATCCATGACCGTACCGAGGGCTGGGTTACCGGCCTGTGGCTGGCGTCACTGGCCCTGGAGGGGCATGAATCGCCGGAGACCTTTATCGAGCGCTTCTCCGGCGCCAACCAGACCATCTCCGACTACCTGGCCCATGACGTGCTGGCGCTGCAACCGGAGGATGTGCGTCGCTTCCTGATGCGCACCAGCATCCTGCGGCACCTGAACGCCTCCATCTGCCAGGCGTTGCTGCCGGACATTGATGCCGAGTCCATGCTCTGCCACCTGGCCAGTACCCATACTTTCCTGACACCACTGGACAGCGACGAGAACACCTACCGCTACCACAGCCTGTTTGCCGAATTCCTCAAGGCCCAACTCAGGGCCGAACACCCGGAGGATATTCCCCGGCTGCACCAGGCCGCGTCCCGGTGGTACGAGCAGGAACAGCGGCCCGTGCCCGCCATCGACCATGCCCTGGAGGGTGGTGACTATGAACGGGCCCTGACCCTGCTGCGCACCCATGCCGCCAACCTGCTGTCCCAGGGTCGCATGCGTCTGCTGTCACGCTGGTTCAGCACCATCCCGCCGGAGCACCTGCAGCAGGACGAGGAACTGCAGATGACCTGGGTCTGGGCCCTGTGTTTTACCCGTGGCCCCACGGAGGCCATCGAGATGCTGGAGGAAACCCGGCTGGAGGAATCCGACAACCCGGCCATCCGCCCTCACGTCATGGCCATACGCCCCCTGACCCTGTCCATGTCGGACCGCCAGGAGGAGGCCATCGAGGTTGGTGAGCGGGGCCTGCCGGAGCTGCCCACCTGCCAGCCCTTCGCGGACATGGCCCTGATCAACTCCATGGCCAACAGTTACTCGGTGATGGGCCTGTACAACAAGGGGCGGCAACTGCTGGACGGCGCCCGGGATGCCCAGGGCACCCATTCCAGCTCCTTCAATGTGATGTACTCGGAGACCGTGGAAGGCATCATCGACATGCAGGAGGGCCGCCAGCGCCAGGCCGCCGCCCGTTTCCGCCTGGCCGTGGGTGCCACCCGCCAGGCGTCATCGTTCAGCCAGGCCAACGGCAACGCCTGGGCCGGGGTGCTCCATGCCGGCGCCATCTACGAGCAGAACCATCTGGACCTGGCGGCGAGGCTGCTGCATGTGTACGGGCCATTGGCCAGGGATGTGGGGCTGCCGGACCATATGCTGCTGAGCGATATCATGCTGGCACGGATCGCCTTCACCAAGGGCGAGATCGACCAGGCCTTCCGCATCCTGACGGAACTGGAACACCTGGGCCATATCCGTACCCTGCCCCGGGTGGTGGCCACCACCCGGCTGGAACGTTCCCGGCTGCTACTGTTACAGAGCCGCCACGACGCCGCCCGCCAGGAGCTGGAACGGGCCGGCGACCAGGACCTGTGGCAATGGGTCCAGACCCTGCGACTACCCGCCAACGACCTGGAATACCTGGAGCTGGCGGAAGTCCGGCTCGATATCGCCACCGGCAACGCCGACCGCGCCCTGCAGGCGCTGGACAGGGAACTGGCCACCGCCAACGACGAGCATCGCTATCGGCGGGCACTGAAGCTGAAACTGCTGAAGGCCATCGCCCTGCACCGTGGCACCCGGCTGCGGGAGGCCCTGGAACAACTGGGAGAGGTACTGCACGTAGCGTCGTCGGAGGGCTATCTGCGACTGATCGTGGACGAGGGCCTGGCCGCCGGCACCCTGGTGCAGTTGTTCGCCCAGAACCAGAAGGAAAGCAACGAACGCAGCGACCCGATCCTGTCGGGCTATGTGCAGTCGCTGCTGGACGCCTTCGGCCCCGGCCTGCTGGAACAAACGGCCAGCCCGGAACCGGAGAACACCCTGCTCGACCCCCTCACCCGCAAGGAAATCCGCGTGCTGAGGCTGTTATCGGAGGGCTACTCCAACAGTGCCATGGCGGAGAAGCTGTTTGTGTCCGACAGTACGGTTCGTACCCATCTTCGGAACATCAACTCGAAACTGAACGCCAGTAGCCGGACTCAGGCTGTCGCTATTGCCCGGCGGTTGGGGATCGTCTGACGGGTATTCTAACTTGGCGGGCTGGAGGCATGGTGGGGGGCATTTCCTCCGCCGCAATTCACGGGCCGTCCCTGGCCCGACCTTGCACCGCGACATCCTGTCGCTGCTGCGGAAACACCCCCCACCATACCTCCTGCAGACCTGTGCGCGATCCGCCTGACACAACATCGTTCTCGGAAGCCACTATTTATGGCTGGAATAGTATGAGGACAAGGATTTTAGCGGAGTTTGCGGCAACCATCCCCTCTCCCCCGGAGGGAGAGGGGGTTACACAGAGGTACCAGGGGAGAGAGGCTTTACAGCGACCGGGAAATCACTTCCTTCATGATCTCGTTGGTACCACCGTAAATCCTCTGTATACGGGCATCGGTATACATACGCCCAATCAGATACTCATTCATGTAGCCGTAGCCACCAAACAACTGCAGACACTCATCAATCACCCGACACTGGTTCTCGCTGCCCCAGAGCTTGGCCATGGACGCCTTGTTGGTATCCAGCCTGCCCGCCAGCATATCCTCGACACATTCGTCGATAAACGCCCGCCCCACCTTGAGGGTGGTGGCAATCTCCGCCAGCTTGAACTTGGTGTTCTGGAACTCGGCAATGGGCTGGCCGAAGGCCGTGCGCTCCCGCACATAGTCCAGGGTGGCGTTATAGGCCCCTTCCATGGCCGCCATGGCCCCCACACCGATAAACAGGCGCTCGTAGGGCAGATCCCCCATCAGTTGGAAGAACCCCCGACCCTCGACGCCCCCGAGCAGTTGGTTCTCATGGACCCGCACATCCTCGAAGAACAGCTCCGAGGTGTCCTGAGCCTTCAGGCCGATCTTGTCCAGCACCCGGCCCACCTTGTAGCCGGGCTGGTCCTCGGTGTCCACGATCATGATGGACATGCCCTTGGCACCCTGGGACGTGTCGGTCTTCACCACCACCAGCACCACACCGGCCAGGTAGCCGTTGGAAATAAAGGTCTTGGACCCATTGATCACATAGTGATCGCCGTCTTTCTTCGCATGGGTCCGCACGCCTTGCAGGTCCGAGCCGGTGCCGGGCTCGGTCATGGCGATAGCGCCCACCAGTTCGCCCCGGGCCATGCGCGGCAGGTACTTCTCCTTCTGCTCATCGGTGCCGTGGTTCAGGAAGTAATGGGCCACGATGCTGTGGACGGAATTGTTGAGGCCGGTCAGGCCGCGCTTGCCCATTTCCTCGGCCACCACCGCCTCATGGCGGAAATCACCGCCAGCGCCGCCGTACTGCTCGGGAATGTCCGTGCACAGCAGGCCCATCTCGCCCACCTTACGCCACATGGCGTGGCCCACGTTGCCTTGCTTGCGGGCTTCCTCGTCGTGGGGGGCCATTTCGGCCTCCAGGAAACGGCCAACGCTGTCCCGGAACATGGACAGCTCTTCGTCCTGCCAGCGTGGGGTGAGATCAATCGACATAATGCAGTCCTCGGTTAATGAATCAGGTCACAGGGAGCGGATCAGGTCATCCGGCAGCCCCCAGTCGGCAAGTACATCGGCGGCGTCGTCCAGCGGGGCTGTGGGCGCCGCCGGCGAATCCGAAGGCGTTCGGCTGAAACGGGGTGCCGGTGCCGGCTGGGTAAAGCCGCCGGCTTCCACGAAGGTCCCGCGGGCCTGGTTATGGGGATGCAGCGGCGCCTCGTCCCAGTCCAGCACCGGGGCAAAGCAGGCATCGGTACCCTCCAGGATCTCGCACCATTCGTCCCGGGTGCGGGTACGGAACACGTCCGCCAGCTTCAGTTTGAGCATGGGCCAGCGGCGGGGGTCCATCTGGGGTTCGAAGGCATCCTGCTCCAGGCCGCAGCGCTCCAGCAACTCGGCGTAGAACTTGGGTTCAATGGCGCCGACCGCCACGTAGCGGCCATCGGCGCAGGTGTAGACATCGTAGAAATGGGCACCGCCGTCGAGCATGTTTTCGCCCCGGCTGTTGCTCCACTGACCAGCGGCCTTGAATCCATACATCATCGACGACAGCAGCGCGGCGCCGTCGGTCATGGCGGCATCCACCACCTGCCCTTTACCGGAACCCGCGGCCTCCAGCATGGCCGCCAGCACGCCCACGGTCAGCAGCATGCCGCCACCGCCGAAGTCGCCCACCAGGTTCAGGGGCACCACCGGCGGTTCGTCGGCACGGCCAATGGCATGCAGCGCGCCGCTGATGGCGATGTAGTTCATGTCATGGCCGGCGGCGTGGGCCAGCGGTCCATGCTGCCCCCAGCCGGTCATGCGACCGTAGACCAGCGCCGGGTTACGGGCCTGGCAGGCTTCCGGCCCCAGGCCCATCTTCTCCATCACGCCGGGGCGGAAACCCTCGATCAGCGCATCGGCATTTTCCACCAGCGCCAGTACCGCTTCCACACCCTCCGGCTTCTTTAAATCCAGGCACACCGAGGTGCGGTTGCGGGAAAGGATGTCGTATTTCCAGGCGCCGTCCCTGCCCGCACCAGGACGGTCAATCCGGATGACTTCCGCCCCCATGTCCGCCAGCATCATGCCGCAGAAGGGCGCCGGACCAAGGCCGACCATTTCAACAATTCGCTTGCCAGTGAGTGGACCTGACATGTTTCCCCCGGATCACATTGGTCATTCGATAACCCGGGCCTCAGAGGGGCCCGGTCAATACGGTATCGCGGCCTGACGTCAGAGCCCGTGGCTGGACACATCGACCCTGGCGAAGATCTCGTCGTAGTAGAGGTCCGCCAGCTCATCCACCGTCTCCACGCCCTGAACCAGGTCAACCCACTTGTCGAGCACCTGGGAGAACTCCGTCATGATCTCCTCGCCACGTTCGATGCCATAACGCTCCTGGTAATACTCGACGATGGTATCCATATCCTTTTCCACAAAGGCCGCCGTGGCCTCGTGGAATGCCTCCGACGCAGTGTGGACATTGCCGCCCTGCTCGCGGACGGCATCCAGGGCCCGCTCCTGGGTGGACTCATAGCGCCAGGGCGTGGTGGCCGTCAGGTAGGCACCGGCACGGAGCATGGCCCGGCGCTGGTCCCCGGACAGGGACTGCCAGACGTCCTGGTTGACACTGGCCCCGCTGGAACCGGCGTAGATACCACCTGGCAGGTCGACGGTCACATCGGAGACCACTTCGGTCAGGTTCAGGTTGGTGATTTCCGGCAGCGATGAAATGGTGCAGTCCAGCACCCCCTGGCTGAGCCCTTCACGGATCTCGCTGATGGTCATGGACACCGACGAGCCACCGAATTCCGAGGCCCAGCGGGACCAGTGCGAGCCGGCCACCCGCATGCGCAGGCCTTCCATGTCCGCCGGCTCCACCACCGGCTCGTTGCACACCATGCCATAACCGCTGCTGGCGACATTGCCGGTGTAGACGTGGTTCTGGGCTTCCAGCTCCTGCAGGCATTCCGGGCAGTTGAAGAAGATAAATTCGGTGATCGCCCCCTGGAAGGCGTAGGTTCCCAGGCCATTGAGGCGGTCCTTGTCATACAGGTTCACCTGCATGGCGGACTCGTTGAGCAGGTTGATATGGGGATACTCCGACGGGAAATACGCCGTCAGCAGATAGCCGGCGTCGGCCAGGCCATCACGGACCCCGCCGGAAATCTCTGAGGCGCTCAGCAACGACATGGCATAGACCTTGGCGGTCAGGTCGCCATCGGAATACTCCTCCAGCTTGTCGGCCCAGGCGTTCACCGCCTTGTCGGCTTCCGACCCGGCGGGATAGACCGACGCATAACTGAGGGTCCGGGCCTGGGCCTGACCGGTCACCAGGGCCACGGTGAGGAGGAAGGTTGACAGTACGGCCAGCGATTGCGGTTGCCTGAAATGTGCCATGGGGTGCTCTCCGGTGTTGTTGTTCTGATCACAGAGCTGTCTGTATGTATCGCTCAGTGTAGGCAGGGCAATCCCGTGGTCCCATCGTCGAAACCGACGAACTGACGACGATCTTTGGGCGGAGGCCGGAGGGCCGACACAGAAAAGCCCGGGCTGCGCCGGGCTTGTCAGGGAACCGTACCGGCCAGCGCCGGGACAGGTGGGATCAGAGCGACAGACGTTCCAGTTGCTGTCGGATCTCACCGGTGATCGGCGTCGGACGGTTGGTGGACAGGTCAACGATGACCATCACACTGTTGGCGATGGCGTGGACCCCGTGGCGGCTCTGGGCACCACCGGTCAGATGGAAGGAGGTGTTGCCGATATGGCTGACGCCGGTGACCAGCTCCGTCGGCGTCGAACTGGGCCGGTAATGGCCGTAGGTGATGTCCAGCGCGGCAATCAGCAGGCCCAGGTTGCCGATATCCACATTCTGCAGGGTGCCGAAGCGGGCCTGCTCCATATAGCGGGCGATGGCAGCCTCCCCGCGTTGACTGTCGGCGTCCAGGTCGGCGTAGCGCGGTGTCAGTTCCTTGTGGAC
Organism: Marinobacter sp. OP 3.4; assembly: GCF_036224885.1. Lineage (NCBI taxonomy): Bacteria > Pseudomonadati > Pseudomonadota > Gammaproteobacteria > Pseudomonadales > Marinobacteraceae > Marinobacter > Marinobacter sp. OP 3.4. Next base: position 24,910 of record NZ_JAVVLT010000103.1, on the reverse strand, counting down.
CGGAAAGCGGGAGAAGTCATCGGCGTAGTGGCTGTAACCCTCATCCGGCAGGCTGGCGGGGTCGGCGTCGGCATCCGCCCGGAAGCTGTCATGCATGTCCTGCGGCAATGCCACCCGCTCATGGTTGAGGAAGGCACCGAGCCAGACATCCTGGATACCCACCAGTTGGTCATTCTGGCGCAGCTCCGTGCGCATCTGTACCCGGTCCCGGTCGACCCCGGCCACGGTCACCACAAAGTGGATGTCGCTGCCATAGAAGCTCATCTCCCGGAACTGGGTAATCGCCCGCAGCGGGCGCAGCCGCTCTGCATCGGAGAACCAGGCATCAGGGCCGAACCGGTCCACCAGCGCCTGTATCCGGGCTTCCATGTGAAGCTGATAGGCCCGTGAGTTGTTTACATGGCGCCAGGTATCCTGGTCAGTGTATCGGGGGGTGAGGGCGCCCCGGAAGACGGCGCCGGATTGTGAGGTGTCAGTCATGTTGCGATGTTATTCCTGGTGAGGTTGGAGAGCCAGTGATCCCTTCAGGATCCATTTTCCGGCCAGATTTCGCAACCTACTTCGTCGTAAGCGACGATTGCCAAGCGGCCCGCCAAACGCCACGATAGCACCATCAGACCTCTTACAATCATCAGCCCATCAGGGAGCTTCCGCCATGAGAAATCCGGCCACTACCGTGTCCGAGGCCGTCGACACCCGCCTGTCCACGCGCGGCTTCACCGACCAGTCCGTGGACGGCACCGTTATCCGACGGGTGCTGGAGCAAGCCGCCCGCTCCCCGTCCGGCGGTAACCTGCAACCCTGGCAGCTGTACGTGGTTGGTGGTAACGAGCTGAGATCCTTCAAGGAAATCATGGCCACCCGGGTGAAGGAAGCCCCCACCGGTGAGGATCCCGAGTACAGCGTCTACCCACCCAAGCTGAAATCCCCCTACCGGGACTATCGTTTCCAGGTGGGCGAGGACATGTACGGCCTGCTGGGCATCCCCCGGGATGACAAGGCCGCCCGCCTGGGCTGGTTTGCCCGCAACTACCAGTTTTTCAATGCGCCCCTGGCCCTGTTCTGCTACGTGGACCGGCAGATGGGGCCGCCCCAGTGGTCCGACCTGGGCATGTACCTGCAGACGGTAATGCTGCTGCTCCGCGAGGAGGGCCTGGACTCCTGTGCCCAGGAGTGCTGGAGCCTGTATCACCAGACCCTGAAGGAATTCCTCGAACCACCGGAGGACCTGATGCTGTTCACCGGCATGTCCATCGGCTACATGGACGAGGAAGATCCGGTGAACCAGCTGCGCACCCGTCGTGCCGCGCTGGAGGATTTTGCCACCTTCCGGGGCATCTGAACTCTCGAATCCGGTGCCCTGCTTCGTCGGTTCGGACGACGACAGCGGGGCGCCGCCACGCTATTTCTCTCATCCATATTCAGACCGCTATTCAGATAGAACAGGAGGCAGACACGTGTCCGGACTTTCCGCCGAACTCAAGCAGGTTTTCAAGGAACATGGTGACAAGGCCCGCCCGGTCAACCAGGCCGCAGTGCTGGGCGCCGGCATCATGGGCGGCGGCATCACCATCACCAGCGCCGCCCACGGCGTGCCGGTGATCATGAAGGATATCGCCCAGGAACAGCTAGACCTGGGCATGAAAACCGCCACCAGCCAGGTCAACCGGCTGGTGAAGAAGGAGAAGCTGACCCAGGCGCAGGCTGAGGAGGTACTTGCCACCATCGTCCCCACCCTGGAATACCAGGGCTTCGACAGGGTGGACGGCGTGATCGAAGCCGTGGTGGAAAACCTCGGCCTCAAGCACAAGGTGCTGGATGAGGTGGAAGCGGCGGTCCGCGACGACACCCTGATCGCGTCCAACACCTCCAGCCTGCGCATCGACGACATCAGCCAGCACATGAAGCACCCGGAACGCTTCGTGGGCATGCACTTCTTCAACCCGGTGCCGGTGATGCCGCTGGTGGAGATCATCCAGGGTTCCCGTACCTCCGACGAGTCGGTCTCCACCGCCGTCACCTGGGCCCTGAAGATGGGCAAGACGCCGATCGTTGTGCAGGACTGCCCCGGCTTCCTGGTGAACCGCATCCTCACCGCCTACACCCGGGCCTTCCTGCAACTGGTGGAGGAAGGCGCCGACTTCGAGCACGTGGACAAGTCCATGGAAGCCTTCGGCTGGCCCATGGGCCCGGCCTACCTGGAGGATGTCATTGGTATCGACACCGGCAGCCATGTGTCCGACGTGATCTCCGCCGGCTACCCGGAGCGCATGCCCCATATCGAGAACGACGCCTTCCGGCTGATGAAATCGAAGGATCGCCTGGGCCAGAAGAACGGCAAGGGCTTCTACGAGTACACCCCGGATGACAGCGGCCGGCCGCAGAAGCACTCCAGCGCGGAGGCCCATGAGCTGATCCGCACCATCCAGCCCAACGGCCCGAAGGACATCAGCGTTGAGGAGATCCAGCAGCGCATGATGCTGGCGATGATCACCGAAGCCGTGCACTGCCTGGAGGACAGGGTGGTCAACTCCGCCGAGGAGCTGGACACCGCCCTGCTGATGGGCATCGGCTTCCCCCGGGAGAAGGGTGGCGCCATCCGTTACGCCGACAGCCTGGGCGCCAAGGCCATCCTGGAGCAGTGCGAACAGTACCGCCACCTGGGCACCCAGTACGAACCCACCGCCACCATCCTTAAGTTGGCGGAGAGCGGCGGCAGCTTCTATGACGCCTTCCCGGCGGGCAACTGACAGGAGACCGGCCATGAGCTACGAACGTATTCACCTGGCCATTGAGGATGGCATTGCCACCCTTACCCTCGACCAGCCCAAGACCATGAACGCCATGTCGGTGCCCCTGCAGCAGGAAGTCATGGCAGCATTGGACGAGTTGTCCGGCAACGGCGATATCAGGGCGCTGATTATCACCGGTACCGGCAAGGCCTTCTGTTCCGGGGCGGACCTGGGCTCCATGGGCCCCGACAGCGACGGTCCCAGCCTGGGCACCCAGGTGAAGAACCTGATGGAGGAACTCTCCAACCCGCTGGCGCTGAAGCTGCGGGCACTGCCCTTTCCGGTCGTGTCCGCCGTCAACGGCGCGGCTGCAGGCGCTGGTGCCAGCATTGCCCTGGCGGCGGATATCGTGTTGGCCGGCAAGTCCGCCTACTTCCTGTTCCCGTTCATTCCCAAGCTGGGCATCCTGCCGGACCTGGGCGCTACCTGGATCCTGCCCCGGCTGATCGGCCGCGCGAAGGCCATGGCGGTCAGCCTGCTGGGGGAACGACTCTATGGTGAAGATGCCGTCCGGGAAGGCCTGATCTGGAAATCCGTGGCGGACGACGAACTTGCCGAAGAAGCCCTGGCCACCGCCCGACGGGTGGCCGCCGGCCCCAATCACGGCGCACCGGAACTGCGGGAAGCCTTCGACCGCGCCGACGGCGCCACTCTCGCGGAACAGCTGGACTACGAGGCCGAGCGCCAGCAGGAACTGATCGACAGCCCCACCTTCCAGGAGGGCGTACGGGCGTTCCTGGAAAAGCGGGACCCGACATTCTGACCCCATCCTGACAGCGAGGCACGCCATGTGGAGCTTTGAGACGGACCCCGACTTCCAGCGGGAGCTGGACTGGATCGACCAGTTCGTTCGAGACGAAGTGGAACCCCTGGACCATGTGCTGGGCAGCCAGTGGAACATCCATGATCCTGAGTTCCAGCGCCTGGTAAGGCCGCTGCAGAAGCAGGTCCAGGAGCGGGGCCTGTGGGCCTGCCACCTTGGGCCAGAACTCGGTGGCAAGGGCTATGGTCAGCTCAAACTGGCCCTGATGAACGAAAAATTCGGCCGCTCCCGCTTCGGCCCCATCGTGTTTGGCTCACAGGCTCCGGATACTGGCAACGCCGAGATCCTCGCCCATTACGGCACCCCGGAGCAGAAAAAACGGTTCCTCGACCCGTTGCTGGATAACGAGATTGTCTCCTGTTTTACCATGACCGAGCCCCAGGGCGGCGCCGACCCGCTGGTGCTGGAGGCCTCCGCCGTCCGGGAAGGCGACGAATGGGTCATCAACGGTGAGAAGTGGTTTGCTTCCAATGCCCGTTTCGCCAGCTTCTTTATCATCATGGCGGTCACCGATCCGGACGCGCCGCCCTACCGGCGAATGTCCATGTTCATCGTGCCGGCGGATACGCCCGGCATCGAGATTATCCGCAACTACGGGTTTTATGGTGAGCCCCAGGACACCCACGCCCACCTGCGCTGGACCAATGTACGGGTACCGGCGGAGAACATGCTGGGGGAACAGGGTGACGCCTTTGTGGTGGCGCAGGTTCGCCTGGGTGGCGGTCGCATGCACCACGCCATGCGCACACTGGCCCAGGCCACCCGGGCCTTCGATATGATGTGCGAACGGGCGGTATCCCGCTTCACCAAGGGTGAGCAGCTGGCAAAGAAACAGATGGTACAAGAGAAAATCGCGGATTCCTGGGTGGAGCTGCGCCAGTTCCGCCTGCTGATCCTGGAAACCGCCTGGCTACTGGACCAGGGTCACGACTACAAGGCCACCCGCAAGAATATCGCCGCGGTCAAAACCGTCATGCCCCGGATTCTGAACGACATTTCCGCCAGGGCCCTGCAGATTCATGGCTCTCTGGGCATATCCCATGACATGCCGTTTGCCGAATGGATCATTAATTCGTGCCACATTGGCCTGGCAGACGGCCCCACCGAGGTACACAAGGTGACTGTCGCCAGGGAAGTGCTCAAAGACGTGCAGCCAGCCCAGGGGCAGTTCCCCGATTACCTGAAGTCTGAACTGGTGCGTCGCGCCCGGGAAAAGTTCGGGCTCAAGGGAGAGGACTGAGCCATGACCGGAATCACTGACCTGAGCCGCTCCCTCCAAGACAGCCGCGTACTGATAACCGGCGCCGCCAGCGGCATGGGGCGAGCGACGGCGGCGGTGTTTGCCAGGGAGGGTGCCCGGGTAGCCGTAACAGATTACGATGCCGACGGTGCACAGTCGGTTGCGGAGCAGCTGACCAGCGCCGGCTACCAGGCCCAGGCCTGGCACCTGGATGTCAGCGACCCCGAAGCCATTCGCAGTGTCGTTGCTGACGTGGAAAAGGCCTTCGGTGGCCTCGATATCCTGGTCAACAACGCCGGGATCTCGGGGTTTGCTGCGATCGACGATGACCAATACGACACGGTCTGGGAACGCTGCCTTTCAGTTCTTCTAACGGCCCAGCAACGCCTGGTCCGGGCCGCCCTGCCCGCCCTCCGACGGTCGTCCCACCCACGTATTGTAAACATCGCATCAACAGAAGCCCTTGGCGCCACGACCCAGGACAGCGCCTACGCTGCCGCCAAGGCAGGCGTGACCGGGCTGACCCGCGCCCTGGCGGTAGAGCTGGGACCGGAAGGCATCACCGTGAACTGCATCTGCCCCGGGCCCATCGATACGGCCATGACCGCCTTTATCGAGCAGGAGCACAAGCAGGTATTCGCCAAACGGCGGACTGCATTACGCCGTTATGGCACGCCGGAGGAAGTTGCCCACATCACGGTGAGCCTTTGCCTGCCCGCGTCGTCATACCTGACAGGGGCAGTCATTCCGGTGGATGGTGGATTGATGGCTCGTAATGCCTGAATTTGCCACGGAATCCACGGAAGAACACGGAAGGAAAAACCAAATACTTTGTTAGCCACTAAACCCACGAAAGAGCAAACACAAATCTTAAGGGTCGTCTTTTTGGCTTCCCCATTTCGTGTTTTTCGTGGGTTTAGTGGCCAACAAGATCGTTATCTTTGTATTTTTCCGTGTTCTTCCGTGGATTCCGTGGCAAAAACGCTTCTCATGAAAGCGTGAGACCACCATCCACAATCAACGTCTGCCCCCGCATATAAGACGCCAGCGGTGAGGCCAGGAACAGGGCCGGGCCAGCCATCTCGTGGGGCTCGCCCATGCGACCCACTGGAATCGCCGCTTCGGTCGTTTGCCGGCGTTTTGGGTTATCTGTGGTTACTTTAGTCAGCTTGGTGGCCACGAATCCCGGGGCAACCCCGTTCACCGAGATACCCTCCGGGGCCCAAGCTTCACCCAACGTTCGAGTCAGAGCTACAGCCCCCGCCTTGGAAGCATTGTAGGCTGGGTTGCCTTTCGTCGATTGGAAGCCGGCGGTAGAACTGACGATAATCATGGAGCCTTTCGCGGCGGCCAGTTGGGATTTGAACTTCATGGCGCAGGCGCGAAGGCTGTTGAGGTTTACTGCCATTACCTGGTCCCAACCTTCCTGTTCAAATTCGCCTCGCTTGTACACCACGATTCCTTGGGACTGAACCAGCACATCCAGCTTCCCGAATTCAGGCTGACACCTCTCAATGGCACCGATGTTGGAGACATCGACCTGGGCATAGGACAGGCCAGTCAAGTCGGAGCCTTCCTCACCGTCGTAATCTGCAGCCGACGCGCGGGTTCCCCAGACATGTACATCGGCACCTCGGGTCCGGAATCCGTGGGCGATGGCATTGCCAATACCGCTTGAGCCGCCCACTACGAGAACTGTCTTACCTGTATAGTCCAGATCGTTCACCTTGTCTCTCCTAATCTTCTGATTATTGTCTTACTGCCATCGCCAGATTAGTCATGTACGCCAGCGGCGGACATCGTCGAAACCGACGATGCTTGTCACCACGGCAACTGGCTAACGTAGTTCATGAGCAGGTTAGTGACCGACAAACTCCCGCGTTTATGACCCGCTCCCACAACGGCAAAAGGATAATAACAACGATGCTCACCCGTGCCGATACCTACGATGCCGTCTGCGATGCATTCCACTGGGAAATCCCCGAGTTCTACAACATGGCCGACGACGTCTGCGACCGTCATGCCGACCACCAGCCTGACAAGGTGGCCTTGATTGTCGAGCAGGACGGCGGCGAACCCCGCACCCTGACCTTTGCCGATATCCGCCGCGAAGCCAACCGGCTCGCCGACTGGCTGGTCAGTGCCGGGCTTGAGCAGGGTGACCGGGTGTCGATCCTGCTGTCCCAGAACCCGGAAACCGCCATCAGTCACGTTGACTGCTGGAAGGCGGGCATGGTGTCCTCACCCATGTCCATCCTGTTCGGTCCGGATGCCATCGGCTACCGCCTCAGCGACCTGGAGAGCCGGGTGGTGGTGACGGACCGGGAGAACCTGCCGAAGATTCAGGCGGTGGAAGACCAGGCTCCCGGGCTGGAACACATTCTGGTGATCGACGGAGCCCCGGAGGGATGCCTGGATTTCCATGCCGCCATTGCACAGCACCCGGACCGGTTCGAGAACGTCCGTACACGGGCCGACGACCTCGCCTTTATCACCTACACCTCTGGTACAACCGGCAACCCCAAGGGCGCGATGCAGTCGCACCGTTCGGTGCTCGGTCACGCCCCCGGGTTCGAGTTCATTTTCGATTTCGCCCCCGATCAGGACGACGTGGTCTGGTCCCCCGCCGACTGGTCCTGGCTGGCGGGTCTGATGAATATCCTGATGGTGGGCTGGTGCCGTGGCAGTACGGTGCTGGCCACCGCGAAGATCAGTTTCGACCCCGAACAGGCTTGTCGCCTGATGCACCAGCACAAGGTGACTTGCGCCATGCTCACCCCCACCATGCTCAAGCTGTTGCGACAGAACCCCCAGGGGCTCACCCGCTACCCTCCGGCCCTCCGGGCGGTATTGTCCGGGGCTGAAAGCGTGGGCCGGGAGTTACTGATCTGGGCCAACGACAACCTCGGTTGCCCGGTGAATGAAGGCTTTGGCCAGACCGAGTGCAATGGCCTGCTGGGCAACTGTTTCAGCATCATGGCGATCAAGCCCGGCTCCCTGGGCCGGCCTTTGCCGGGTCATCGGGTGGCTATTGTTGATGACCACGGCAACGAGGTACCAGCGGAAACCGTTGGTAACATCAGCATCCGCCATCCCGACCCGCTGATGATGCTCGGCTACTGGAAACGCCCGGAAGCCACCGCAGGCAAGTTTGCCGGTGACTGGATGCTGACCGGGGACCTGGGCTACATGGATGAAGAGGGCTACTTCTGGTTTCAGGGGCGGGAAGACGATGTTATTACTTCCTCCGGTTACCGGATCGGACCCGGCGAGGTGGAAGATGCCATCCTCCAGCACCCATCAGTTGCCAATGTGGCAGTGGTGGGTGTGCCTGATCCTGTCCGGACCGAAAGTATCAAGGCATTCGTGGTGCTCAAGGAGGATGTCGAGCCCTCCGCGGAACTGGAAGAGGCACTGCGAGAATCGGTCAAGGCGAGGTTGGCAAAATATGAATTCCCCCGGGAGTTCGAATTCCTTGACAGCCTGCCCCTGACCGTCACTGGCAAGGTGCTGCGGCGGGAACTTCGTGAGCGACACAAGAGCCGATAGTGTCCCACCCTACCCTGGCACATTCACAACAACAGAAAAGAGGCGCGCAGAGCTCAATGAGCAACCCGATGCTGACCCTGGATGCCCTGTTCACCAATGCCCTGACCCGCTTCGGGTCCCAGACCGCAGTCTGGTTTGAAGGTGAGTCGCTTACCTACCACGAGCTCCTGGAGCAGGGCTATCAAGTGGCCCACGCCCTGATTCGCCACGGCATCCGACCCGGTACCCGGGTGGCCCTTGCAATGCCCAACCGCCTGGAATACGTTGTCGCCGACCAGGGCATTATCCAGTCCGGCGCCGCCAAGGTAGCGCTCAACGACATGCTCGGGGATGACGAAGTGATTCATATCCTCACTGACTCGAACACCCGGGTGGCAATCGTGGCGGAGAACCGGTTCGATGTCCTCCTGAGCCGGCGCGACGAATTACCGGAACTCGACACCGTCGTCGGTCTGGCGCCGCAAGAGCGCTGCCCGACCGGCATTGTGTCCTGGCAATCCTTTCATATCGGTGAGATCGCCACCAAACCGGAGGCTCCAATCCACCCCGATGACCTAGCATGGCTACCCTATACCGGCGGTACCACGGGCCGCCCCAAAGGTGTCCTCCACTCGCAGCAGAACATTTGCTTGAACCTGTTTTCCCACGTTATGGAAATGGGGCTGCAGGATGACGAACGGCTACTGCTGACCTCTCCCCTTTCCCATTCCGCAGGCATTCTGCTGCAGGCCGGCCTATTGAAGGGCGCCACGCACTATATCGAGCAGCAATTCGATCCCGACCAGGTGATCGAGTGTATCTCCCGAAACGGTGTGACCCTGACCTTTATGGTGCCAACCATGATCTACCGGGTGCTTGACTGGATTGAAGGCAAACCCCTGAGCCTGGGTTCGCTGCGAACCGTGCTCTATGGTGCCGCGCCCATAACCCTGGATCGCCTGCGGCAGGGGCTCGAACAACTGGGACCGGTATTCATGCAGCTTTACGGTCAGTCCGAGGCTCCCAATTTTGTCACCCGTCTGCTCCGGGAAGACCATGACCCGGAACATCAGCATCGTCTGCTCAGCTGCGGCCGACCGGCGACCATGGCACAAGTTCGGATTGTTGACAGCAATGGAAATGACGTACCCACCGGTGAGAGCGGCGAGCTGATTGCCCGGACCCCCTACAATATGCTGGGGTATCACGGCCAACCCGGAAAAACTGCCGAAACCATCGTCAATGGCTGGCTACATACCGGCGACATTGCAAGAATGGACGATGATGGCTACGTCTATCTGCTCGATCGCAAGAATGACATGATCATCACCGGGGGCATGAACGTCTATACCACGGAAGTGGAGAATGCTATCCAGGACTTTCCCGGCGTTAACCAGGTGGCGGTGGTTGGTCTGCCGGACGATGACTGGGGTGAAGCCGTCACCGGATTCGTGGTGCTGTCCCCCGGCCACAATAAGGAGGCTGACGCCATCATTGCCCACTGCCGCAGCCGACTCACCCGATACAAGGTGCCGAAACGCATTATGTTCGTGGAAAGCTTGCCGGTTACGGCTTATGGCAAAACCGACAAGAAACGCCTCCGTCAACAGTGGACCCCGACTCAAAAAGCCGAGTAGTGACTGCAAATTGTCCACAGCACCTGGGGGGGCATTGCGGCTCAGGCGCACTATGTGACCTGTTGGACTGCGCTCGCGAATCCGCTACTCAAGCCTCTCGGATCTTAATGGGAGAGGACGCACCGCTGTTTGATGCTCCCCCCTCCCAACAGAAGGCTCAGCTACTCCCTATATCAACCTTGCTGGTTATACTCCTTGATCTTGAACTTGGCCAACTGAGACATGTGCACTTCGTCCGGGCCATCAGCAAGGCGAAGGTACCGATTTATTGTCATGAAATGTGCAATCGGGGTATCGTCACTCACCCCCATGCCACCGTGAGCCTGGATAGCACGATCGGCTACTGTCTGCGCCATCTGCGGTGCGACGATCTTGATAGCGGCAATCAGGTCGCGCGCAGCAACGTTACCATATTTATCCATAAACGAGGCGGCCTTGAGCGTCAGCAGGCGGGCCTGCTCGATGTCACAAAACGACTTTGCAACATCCTGACGGATGCTACTCTGACTAGACAACTTCTGGCCAAAGGCCACCCGGTTTTCGACCCGCCTCGCCATGATCTCCAGTGAACGCTGCGCCTGCCCGATGGAACGCATACAGTGATGGATCCGACCAGGCCCCAGTCGCCCCTGAGCGATCTCGAACCCACGACCCTCGCCAAGGATCAGGTTGGACTTAGGTACCCGTACGTTCTCCAGTCGCAACTCTGCCTCACCACCGGGAGAGTTGTAATTACTGAACACGGGCTGATTGCGTACAATCGTGATGCCCGGAGTATCTCGCGGAATGATGATCGTTGACTGCTGCTGATGCCGGTCTGCATTTCGATCTGTCTTTCCCATCAGGATCAAAAGCTTGCATCGTGGGTCCATGATCCCGGTGATCCACCATTTACGACCATTGATAACGTAATCATTGCCGTCGGCCCGGATCTCGGTCTCCACATTGGTGGCATCAGAGGAGGCGACCTGCGGCTCAGTCATCAGATAGGCAGAGCGGATTTCCCCGTTCAGCAGCGGTTTTAGCCAAGCCTCCTGCTGCTCAGGAGTTCCATACTTGGCCAACACTTCCATATTTCCTGTATCAGGTGCAGAGCAGTTGAAAACCTCAGGTGCCCAGGGAACCCGACCCATGATCTCTGCCAAGGGCGCATATTCCAGATTAGTCAGGCCGGGACTAAACTCGCCGTATTCTTCCGGTAGAAACAGATTCCACAAGCCTTGATCCTTTGCCTTCTGCTTGAGCTCATCCAGTCCTGGCCAGTATTTCCAAAGATTCTCATGGTTGTTCACCCATTCATGGTATTCCTTTTCGAATGGGTAAATATGCTCATCCATGAACAACTCGAGTTTAGCCATCAATTCCTGCACTTTATGCGAATGTTCAAAATCCATTATCATTCTCTCTTTTGTTTTTAGTCCAGTTGCTGCTGGCCCAAGTTGATTGGACCTACCGCAACCCCGTGAATGAAATGTTTACCGAATCCAGTTTAAAGCTCGCTCGAAAAGGCTAATGGTGCTGGCATGCAGGAGATCACCACTTTCTTTAGTAGCCTTACCAGCACACGCCCGGGCGTGGGTTCCTTCAAGAATAATACCGAGCTTGTAGCAGGCCAGGACCGCGTACCAATCAATGGCCTCAACGCTTCGCTTAGAGTGATTACGGTAATGTTCAACTAGCTCGCTGCCGGAAGGAAAGCCCTCCCAGGGGTCCACCGTGAGAGTTTTGACCGTGGACACTCCATCCTCTGGCCAGGTAGCCAGGAGCCAACCCAGGTCCAACAATGGATCACCAACAGTCGTCAATTCCCAGTCCACTATGGCAGCAAGCTCCGGCCCATCAAACCGGTACATAACATTTCCCAGGTGATAGTCGCCATGGATGATTCCTGGTTCGAAAGATGCGGGCACGTGTTTTTTCAGCCAGTCCGCAACCTTTTTGACTCCGGGAATTCTTCCTGGCCCTGGCCAACCGGCCAGGTCATGGTAGCTCTCCAACTGGGACTTCCAGCGCTCCACCTGGCGACCAAGGTAATTATCGAGGTTGCCAAAGCCCTCCAGTCCCACAGACAGATAATCGACCGAACCAAGCGCAGTTATCCCATCTACCAAGTTAAGTCCCATCTGGCGGCGGACCGACGGATCACGCGCGTGCAGTTCAGGAAGTTCAATAGTGGCAGTAAAGCCTTCAACCGGCTCCATCAAGTAGAAGGAAACGCCAAGAACACTTTCATTCGGGCAACCAAGAATCAGGCGTGGGTGTGGAACCGAAGTCCCCGACAGTGCTCCAAGCATGCGCATCTCTCGCCGCATGGTCTCGTTGGAATTTTTCCGGGGGTGGATTGGTGGGCGGCGTAGAACAAAGTGTCGACCGTCTCGCTCAAATTTCAGGACTACATTCTGCGTCCCCCCACCCAAAAACTCTGAATTCTCGATCTTACCAGACCCGAAACCCTCACTTTTCATCCAGTTTGAGAGTTTCTCAAGGTCAATCGCAGCCCTCCAGTCTTCCACTATCCCTCCCAACACAATTTATTTTGCGAGCGAATTATTAGTATCGTTGGATGCTAGCAGAAACCTAAAGACATATGATCGTCGAAAACGACGAAACTTCTAACACACCAATCAGCATTGATAAGGAGAGAAATTTGGGCGAACGGAAAAATCGTCGTTTCCGACGATACAAAGCCTCAGGCTCAGCATCTAGGTTTAACCTAATTGAGGCATAGGTCACAAAATCAGAGGCCCGAAAATTAAATCAACACAATAAGGACTGACGAGGGTCAGGGGCTTCGACAAATTCCAATAACAATGAAGAGAGGCACAAATGTCCTTGCTAGTCATGCACTACGGCCTTGAATTATTCTCCCGTCGTTATCCTGAGAAAAAAGCGATTCAGTTCCAGTCCCAAAACCTGAGCTTTAGAGAACTCAACGCTCGGGCGAACAAAGTTGCTAACTATCTGTCATCACTCGGTCTTAGCAAAGGGGACCGGGTAGCAGCTTTCCTGGACAACTGCATACAATATCCTGAGATCATTTACGGATGTTCAAAAGCTGGCCTGGTTATTGTCCCTATCAATTTTCGCCTGACTCCAGCTGAAGCGTTGGCACTGGTGAAGCATTCTTCATCCAAGACACTTTTCATTAGCAACCGACTAGAAAATACCCTAAAGGATACCTATCAGTCCTTTGAAGAAACACTGCAGCATGGAATTATCAACGTCGATGGCAACAGCCCAGCCTCTGGCAAATATGAACAATTAATCAATGGCCAATCGGAATCCAACCCATATCTGAACGTTTCGGAGAAGGACCTGTTCTGCATCGGATATACGTCCGGGACCACCGGTGTACCTAAAGGTGCAAAAATATCTCACCGATCCAGAGCGCTACTTTTGTTAGCTGCAGCGGTCGAATATGGCCTGACTGAAGAAGACATCAATCTCACTCCAGGCGCCATCTATCATGCGGCCCCAATAATATTTATGCTGCTAGCGGTGAACATTGGCGGGACCAGTATAATAATGGAATCTTTTGATCCTGAGGAAATGCTGCGCTTAATAGAACAAAATAAAGCTACCAACGCATTTGTTGCCCCGACAATGCTTCAACTCATTCACCAACTGCCTGAAGAGACAAAAAATCAATACCAACTAAGCAGTATAAAGTGCCTAATTTCTGCAGGTGCACCACTTTCCACGAATGCCAAGACGGAAACTGCCAACCTTTTCGGCGGAAATGTGCTGCATGAATTCTACGGATCTACAGAAGCCGGCTGGAATGCCAATCTCAGACCTCGCGACCAGATACGAAAGCCCCGGTCCTGTGGGCAGGCTGTGATGGGCTGGGAGATCAAGCTGCTGAGCGAAGATGGCAGCGAAATTAAAAGTCCGGATGAAGTAGGAGAGATCTTTGTCCGTGGTGACTATATGTTCGATGGCTACCTGGACAACCCCGAAGCGACTGCAGCTGCTTTCCGAAATGACTGGTTCTCTGCAGGCGATCTTGGGCTTTTTGATGAGGATGGCTACCTCTACATCGTCGGGCGCAAGAAAGACATGATTATAAGTGGGGGCGCGAATGTATATCCTGAAGAGATCGAGGACTGTCTCCATGCCTGTCCCGGGGTCTCTGATGTCGCAGTGATCGGTATAGCGGACGAAACCTGGGGGGAAATAGTAACTGCCGTTGTTCAGTCTAACCCTGGAGAAAATCTGAGCGAAGATGATATCAAGAAGTTCTGCGAGGGACGTATAGCTAGCTACAAGAAGCCAAGACAGGTTCACTTCACTGATCAAATTCCCCGAAACCCTTCAGGGAAAATAATGAAAAATGAACTACGCCAGATCTATTCGAACTAAACGCAGAATCGGAGAAGTCTATGACCGGGGGCCTGTACAATTACATTTCGCAGGACAGAGTTATATGGGGAACGCCGGCGGGCACAGCCATTCTTGAAGAGGCAGCACGCCGCAATAGCAAAAGACTGTTTATAATTGCAAGCAGGACTCTGAACCGTAAAACCTCTGTCATTTCCGATATTAAAACCGCTCTTGGCGACAAGTTAGTGGGATTGTTTGACGAGTGCCAGGAACACGCACCTCGAGACACCATCATAGCGGCAGCTAACGCGGTCAGGGCAAGCAACCCGGACCTGATTGTCTCTATTGGGGGGGGCACAGTCATCGACACCGCCAAGGTTGTTCTGGTTGCACTGGCTGAAAACGTGACCACGACTGACGGCCTTGACGATTTACATTTGAGCATAAATCCGGATGGATCCCGTAGAACCCCTGCTATCTCCTCACCACCTGTGCGCCAAATAGCAATCCCTACAACACTTTCAGGAGCGGAGTATTCCTGTCTCGGCGGTTCTTCAGACCCAAAACGGAAAATCAAGGATGGGTTCTATGGATCAGAAATTTGTCCGGCATCTGTAATTATCGATCCCGCGGTGACCCTCCCTACCCCCGAGTGGTTGTGGCTTTCGACGGGAATCCGGGCAATCGACCATGCGATTGAATCGATCTGCTCACCAGGAGCCGTGCCATTGGTCGATGCTTGTGCCTTGCACGCACTGTCGTTACTCAGCGAAGCACTTGGAAGCTACCGTAATAATCCTGATGATCTCGTCGCAAGGCAAAAGGCTTTACAGGGAACCTGGCTGGCAAGCCAGGGGATTCTGAGGGTCGATTACGGGGCCAGTCACGGGATTGGGCACAGCCTTGGGGCTGTCACTCAATTGAGTCACGGCTACACCTCCTGTGTTCTTTTGCCTGCGGTGCTTCGATGGAACCGAGAAGACCCTCAAAACGATAGCCGCCAACGTCTGATCGCAGAGAGGATGGGGCGTGGAGACGGCGATGCTGCCCAAGCAGTAGAGGATCTGATTTCTTCCCTTGGGCTACCAACCAGACTTAGAGCTGTCAATGTAAGTAAAAATGACTTTGCCCAAGTGGCAGAGGGTGCAATGGGGAATATATGGGTTAACACCAATCCACGCCCAATAACGTCAGAGGAAGATGTGATGGAAATATTACAACAAGCATACTGATAGAGAAGTCCAAAATAGCTTCAGGCAAGATGCGAAAACGCTCATCAGCCGAAGGTAGACCTGAAACAATAAAGGTGAATCGCCATGAAGATAAGCAAAAGAAAATTCCGCACACTAGTCATTTCATCCTTACTTTCTGCTGGTGTTGTAGGCAGCGCCACCTTAGGAGCCGAAGAACTTGCCCAGGGTATAACTGATAATGAAATTCTAGTCGGTCATCTTGGACCACAGACAGGGCCGGTAGCCACCTATGATAAGATTCGAATGGGTATAGAATCTTACTTTAAATATGTAAACGAAAACGGAGGCGTACATGATCGTCAACTGAAGCTTGTCGCCTATGACGACCAGTATCAACCCGGCCGGACTGTTCAGTTAACCAAGCGCCTGGTCGAGGAAGATGAGGTCTTCGCGATGCTGGCCAACGTCTGTACACCGTGTAACGTCGCGACACGCTCACGTAACGAGCGATCGGGTATCCCGATGGTAATGACTAGCTCCGGCTCTCGCCAGTTCGTTGATCCTCCCATTCCGAACTATATGGGGTCGAGTGTCGCGAACTACGAGTTCGAAGCCAGAGTTTTGACGGATTATACAGTCAATCAACTGGACGCTAAACGTATTGCTATTGCCTACCAAAACGATGACTATGGCAGCCCCCTAGCTGAGGCTGCGACTGAAGCTTTAAAACAGTTCGACGATGTGGAATTGGTACAAGAGGTTAACTTTCAATCCTCAGATTCCGATCTTAGTACACAAGCTCAACGAGTTCGCCAGTCTGCCCCTGATGCCATAATTACTTTCTCAGTACCCGCGCCAGCTGCTCAGTTCAAGAAGGCCCTTCACAACGTTGGCGTAACGGAACCTCACTTCCTGGTTTCCTCGGTGGGAGGTGACTCAGAAACTCTGTTCAATCTGGCAGGAGAAGATGTATGGAACGGCACAATTTCCAGCGCAGTAATCCCGAAGCCAGATCAAGGCAGTGATGAGAGTATCGACCGATATGTAGAGCGGTTCAGTGCGGACTTCCCGGATGAGCCAGTGTCTGACTGGGGGCAGACTGGCTGGGCAGCTGCTGAGGTGTTTGTTGAAGCACTCAAAAGGACTGACTCTCTAACCTGGGATTCGTTCCTGGATACTTTCTATACATTCAACAACTGGCAGGGCTCCATGTACGCGGGGGTGACATTTTCTGAAGATAATCACTATGGTCTGACGTCAATGTTTATCACAGAAGCTAGAGACGGAAAGATCATTCCAACGGGAGAACCGATAACCTTTGATCCGGCCTCTGGTGAGATCACTTACGGTTCAGGCAATTAATTAAGCACTCATTCTGACCGGCTCCCGATCGAGGTGAGGATTACTTAATCACCGTTAGGGCGGTCCTAATCGCGAGCCGGTCAGCTCGTAAATAAACAAACACTGAGCCATGGGAGCTTAATTGTGGAACAAATCGTTATCAGCGGGCTGATCTTCGGCTGCGTATACGGTCTGGCAGCCTTGGGGCTGGTCTTGATATTCCGGACAACCGGCCTGGTTAATTTCGCCCACGGCGAGATGGCAATGGTGACGACATTTGTCGCTTTTACATTCCTGAGTACTTTTGAATTACCTTTCTTCGTCTCGTTCCTCCTAGCTATTCTATTTGCAGCATTATTTGGTGTTTTAATCTATTTAGTATTAATACGCCATGTGGGAGATGCCTCACACCTTAACCAACTCGTATTGACACTTGGGATTTTCCTAGCAGTCCACGGTGGTGCTGGCCTAATATGGGGCCATACCCCCACAAGCTTTCCGCGCGCACTTGACGGCAGCTCCATACAACTTGGACCAATCTTCATCTCTCCAAACGAATTGTTCGTGCTGGTTGTAACATTTATTCTGGCAATGGCACTTTTCGCTCTGTTTCGGTTTACACAAGTTGGCCTTTCCATGAGGGCGTCTTCTCAGGACCTGACTGCCGCCAGGTTAATGGGCATTAATGTGAATTTCGTATTCATGGTTACGTGGGCATCCGGGAGTGTTTTGGGGGGCATCGCAGGATTATTAACGGCACCCTTCACATTCCTTGGCGTTTCAATGATGTTCAATGTTTTGATTATGGCTTTTGCAGCGGCCGTACTTGCAGGATTTTTGAGCCTGCCAGGTGCCGTTATTGGCGGGCTTATCATTGGCATATTTGGCAACCTGGTTAGTTATTATTGGGCACCTGAAATGGCGCTGGTATGCACCTTTGTGTTGATTATTGTCGTGCTATACATTCGTCCTCAGGGCATTTTCAGCGCACCCGAAGCTATAAAAAAGGTTTAGCCATGAAAGATAGAATTATGAATAGACGTACCCTGGTTGTTATATTTGCCGCCTTCTTATTAGCATATCCATTTTTGGTTGGTCAGTCCTCTTATTTCATGAGCCTGATCGCCATGACTGCCATATACGCGATCGCGGCAATGTCCCTGAACCTTCTCACAGGCTACGGGGGTCAAATTTCTGTCGGTCAGGGCGGGTTCCTTATGCTAGGCACTTATACAGCTGCGGTGCTCTCCGCCAAACTGGATATGCCAATCTGGATAACTATCCCCGCTGCCGGAGTTGTGGCTGGCTTGGTTAGCCTGGTTATTGGCCTCCCTGCTGTCAGACTGAAAGGGCACTTCCTCGCAGTTGCCACTCTGGGATTCGGACTTTCGATACCTGAGATTGCTCTTAACTGGAAATCTGTCACTGCTGGTTATTCAGGGTTGCCAATGATGCGTCCTGAAGCCGTGTCCAGCGACCTCGCATTCTTCTATGTCATTCTAGTGGTAACAATGGTTATCACCTGGATTTTACTGAACATCGCTAACAGTCGCTTGGGACGAGCCTTTTTGGCGATTCGAGACAGTGAGATCGCTGCCGCAGCTACCGGAATTAATGTCGCCGGCTATAAAACCATCATGTTCATGATTGCCGCCTTTTTTACAGGTATCGGCGGGGGACTGTATGCGTACTGGATTGAATATGTTAGCCCAAACGATTTCACAATCATGACCTCCTTCTTTCTTTTGGCGATGATTGTTGTCGGTGGCCTAGCCTCAATATGGGGAGCAATCGTTGGTGCTATTTTGTTCACAATTATACCTCACTTTGCAGACTCTTACGTTGGTGTAACCAACCTTATTATTGGGGTCGCGGTTATTTTGATAATACTGTTCCGCCCATCCGGACTCATCTCGATTGGCGAGCTTTTCGGGCGAAACCTCAAAACTAAAGAGCTGGAATCAGCACCAGTTAAACCTGATCAAAAACAGTCCAGCGAGGTAACCGATGCTAAATTTTAACGAACTTACTGTGCAGTTCGCGGGACTTACTGCCGTTTCCCGTCTATCACTAACTATTCCAGAAGGTAAAATCTACTCGATCATCGGTCCGAATGGCGCAGGAAAAACGACAGTATTCAATTGCATTAGCAGGTTTTATACACCAACAGAGGGTACAATAGAGTTTGAAGGTTTTGATCTTTCCCGCCTTAAGCCTCATCAAATTATCGGACTCGGGATTGCCAGAAGCTTCCAGAATGTGGAACTATTTTCTAAAATGTCGGTGATTGACAACTTACTCACGGGGTTACACTCAACGCTTGACCATAATATTATCAGCATCTCGCTGAAACTCCCCTCCATTAGGAAGACTGAAGCAAACGCCCGTAAAAAAGCAGTAGAAGTACTAGATATGTTTGGCCTCACCCAATTCGCCGATGAAAAGGTAGAGAATCTACCATACGGCTATCAGAAAATGGTTGATATCGGCCGAGCGATCATGGTCAATCCTAAACTAATACTCTTGGATGAACCTGTGGCAGGTATGAACTCTGCGGAAACTGAAAAATTATGCGAACTAATCCTTCACCTCAGGGATAAAATGGGTATTACAGTACTTTTAATTGAACATGACATGTCACTGGTAATGAAAGTTTCCGACCACATCAGTGTCATGAACTTCGGTGAAAAGATTGCAGAAGGTACGCCCGCCGAGATTCAGCAGAATCCTGCAGTAATAGAGGCGTATCTCGGGGAGGTTGAAGCCGATGCTGAAGCTTAACAATATCCATTTGAACTACAACCATATTCAGGCGTTGAGAGGGGTTTCACTGGAAGTGCCGGATGGCAAGGTGGTATCTCTACTAGGAGCTAATGGCGCTGGTAAATCAAGTACGCTAAAAATCATTTCTGGCCTTCTGCCACCCACACAGGGAACCATGGAACTTAACGGACATGCAGTCCAGGGCAAATCCTGTAGTCATATGGTCAAGGCCGGTATCATTCACTGCCCTGAGGGGCGCCGGGTTTTCCCTGACTTCACTGTAGAGGAGAACCTTCGCATCGGAGCCTATCGCCGTCTTCATAACCAAGAAGTCGAAGAAGACATGGACCGCGTCTTTACCTATTTTCCGCGGTTAAGCGAGCGTTTACGACAGAAAGCTAGCACATTAAGCGGTGGCGAACAGCAGATGCTGGCGATTGGACGCTCCTTGATGGGTAAACCAAAAGTCTTGTTACTTGACGAACCTTCTCTGGGGATCGCCCCAAAACTGGTGATGGAGATATTCGACATCCTTAAGGCTATCAATGAAGCAGGAACTTCAATTCTCTTGGTAGAACAGAATGCCCACATGGCGATAAAAATCTCCGATTACTCCTATGTTCTTGAGAATGGGAGGATAGGCCTTGAGGGCGCCTCACAGGAGATTAAGGACAGCCCTCAACTCAAGGAACTCTACCTCGGTGGATAAGCTGTGTTGTACCTGGCACACTCCATAATATCTCTAAAGGCCACAAGTCAAAGGCTATTCGCCCAGTCTCGGAATGAATGAGGGGACACAAAGGAGAGTGAGTTAGACTTTGTAACTGTTAATTCAGCAATGATTGCTTCTGGCCCATTGACCACGAAACGATAATTTGCCTGTGGAAATTGTCTCCCGTTTTCAGCGATAACCTTATGAGCAAAAAATGCGTTAGTTCTTACCCCCACCAACTGGGTGGCCACTGCGGCTCAGGCGCCCTGCGGGACCTGCTGCACTGGGCCGGGCTGGGTTGGGACAACCTGCCCGGTGACGGGTTACCGGGTGAGGGCCTGGTGTTCGGCCTTGGGGGCGGCCTGTCGTTTATGTACACCCGCTACCCCGGCCTGACACCGCCCATGTACCTGGTGGGTCGCAACGCCGATATGGAACTGGATTTCTGCCGGCGGCTGAACATTGATACCCGCCGTCAGCAAACCGAGGATCCGGATGAGGCGTGGCGCTGGGTAAAGGCGGAGATCGACGCTGGCCACCCGGTCATGGTCTGGTGCGATATCGCCGAGCTGCCCTACCTGCGGGTCAGGCTTTCCAATACCCGCCATGATGTGGTCATCATCGGTTACGACGACGACCAAAACACGGTCTTTATCGTGGACAACGACCGGGAAGAGGTGCAGGAAGTCCCCATGGACGCTTTCCGAAGCGCCCATGGCTCCAATGGCTTCCCGGGGCCCAACCACTTTGCGACCTACCCGATGCGGTTCCCGGCGCAACTGCCCGACCTGCTGACCTGCGCCCGGGATGCCGCCGCCTCCGCCGCCCGGGTGCTGGGCGGGGAGGATGCCCTGCTGTTCGACGTTACCAGCCTGCCCGCCGGCAGCCAGGTGGCCAGCGGCGTGGACGGCGTCAAGGCCTTTGCGGACGACATCATTACCTGGCCCTATCGTTTTGACCCGGACGAACTGCCAACCGCACTGAAAAGCCTGCCCGTCTTCGTGGAAAAGGCCGGTACCGGAGGCGGTCTGTTCCGTCGCCTGGAAGCTGAATTCTGCCGGGACGTGGCCCAGGCCACCGGCGACCAGCACTTTACCGCAGCCGCCGAGGCCTGCCAGCACAGTGCCGATGCCTGGTCGGCCCTGGGCGAAATTGCCCGTGCCGAGCCCATGGACATCCAGGCCATCAGCGACGCTGCCCACCGGCTACCAGCCCTGGAAGCGACCATGCAGGCAGCCCTGGAAAGGGCCGGCCAGGGTGGCCCGAATAACTGACACTATCGCCAACACCGAGGACCCGACGCCATGACCATCCAGGTAACCGCTTACGAACTGCAGTCGTTCATGCGCACCGAGTTTCCCCAGGCCACCATCACCGTGGAGCAGGTGAACGAGCAGGAAGCCTGGGTGCGCCAGCCAGTGGACGAGTCCCACCTGCGCCCCGGTGGCACCGTGTCCGGCCCCACCATGATGGCGACGGCGGATACCGCCGCCTATGTGGTTGTGCTGGCCCACATCGGCATCGTCCCCCTGGCGGTCACCAGCAACCTGAACATCAACTTCCTGCGCAAACCGGAATCCGGCAAGGCCCTGCTGGCCCGGGGCACCCTGCTGCACCTCGGGCGGCGCTCGGTGCTGACGGAGGTGAATATCTACTCCGAAGGCCATCTGCAGAAGCCCGTGGCCCATGCGGTGGTGACCTATGCCATTCCGTCGTCCCATGCCACGGCATGAAGCAGCACATCGAACAGGAAATCCATTGCTGGTTTACTGGAGGACCCTATGGGCACAAAACAGATCGAATTGTACTGGGACGTCGGCAGCACCAACACCTACTTCGCCTACAAGCTGCTTAAGCCGGTACTCCAGCGGACGGGTGCCGACCTGGTTCTGCACCCCTTCAATCTGGGCTATGTCTTCCGGGCCAACAACTACGTGCTCATGGAGGAGCCACCGGCCAAACTGGCGAACCGCAAGCGAGACCTGCAACGATGGGCCGGGAAGTACCGATTGCCCTTCCGGTTTCCCGACCAGTTCCCGATCAAGACCAGCCGCGTGTTACGGGGGGCGCTGGCGATGCGACGCTGGAACCTGGAGGCGGCCTACACCGAGGCAGTGCTCGACGCGTACTGGGAGCATAACAATGCCGGCATTGCGGATTATTCCGGTCTGAGGCCAGTCGTGAACATGCTCGGTGTCGAGCCTGATGCCTTCGAAACGCTCAGCGAGAGTGACGAGATCCGCCAGGAACTGGCTGCCAGTACCGACCGCGGACTCCAACGTGGCGTGTTTGGCGTGCCCAGCATCTTCGTCGGCGATGAGCTGTTCTGGGGCAAGGATCGAATGGACTTTGTGGAAGATGAGTTGTTGAAACGCTAGGCGGATCAACGCACCCAACCCAGCGCCCGCTCAAAGAGCGCTACCGTGCTCCGGTGCAACTGGTCCCCGATCGCCTTCGGGGCCTTGCCGGCACAGGCCCGGGCATGGGTCCCCTCGAGGATAATACCCAGTTTGTAGCAGGCCAGTACCGCGTACCAGTCGATGGCGGAGAGGTCCCGGTGACTGTTTGCCCGGTAGTGTTCCACCAGTTCATCGGCGCTGGGGAAGCCTTCCCAGGGCGGCAACCGGAAGTGCTCTATGGTGTCCTCATCCACCGTCTTGCCGGGCCAGGTGGCCAGCAGCCAGCCCAGGTCCAGCAACGGGTCGCCGATGGTGGTCAGTTCCCAGTCCACAATGGCCGCCAATTCGCCGCTGTCGTGGCGAACCATGACGTTGGCCATGTGGTAGTCCCCATGGAGGATGCCCGGCTCGAAAGACGATGGCCGGTTCCGGTCCAGCCATCCCGCGATGGTATCGACCCCCGGTATCGACCGGGGCCCCGGCCAGCCGGGAAACTCGGCATAACCCTGCAGTTGCTGCTGCCATCGGCGGACCTGGCGCTGCAGGTAATTGTCCGGCTTACCGAAGCCTTCCAGCCCCACCGCCCGGTAATCCACCTCACCCAGCGCCGTAATACCCTCCACCAGCGACAGCCCCATGCGATGCCGGATGGTGGCATCCGACGAATGCAGGGAAGGCAGGCCGTTGACCGGCGCAAACCCGTCAACCGGCTCCATCAGGTAGAAGGCCGCCCCCAGCACGCCCTCGTCAGGACAGCCCGCCACCAGCCGGGGGTGAGGAACATGGGTGCCGGCAAGGGCCTCCAGCATGCGCATTTCCCGCCGCATGGTGTCATTGGAGTTGGCGCGCAGGTGCGGCGGCGGTCGCCGCAGGACCAGGTCCTGGCCGTTGTAATCGAACCTCAGCAGCAGGTTCTGTGTGCCGCCGCCCAGCAGGCGGGCGTTGGCAACGTCCCCCTGGCCAAGCCCCTGCCCGACCATCCAGTCCGCCAGCCTGTCGGTGTCGATGTGCCTCTGCCAGTCCATAGGTGTCACCCTGTCTGCGGTAATGTTATGAACCTATCGGAGTTGTACACCGCACGAATCGTCAGATCGGACGAATCGAAAGGCGCGTTCACCTGTCAGGATGACGGAAATGGAAGATCGTGCTTCACTTCCAGACGATACAGACCCACCACCTGATGGAGACTACCGCCATGCCCCTTCCCTCTGCATTCCAGGGCCGGCTCAAGGTTCCGGCCATTGCCGCCCCCATGTTCCTCACCTCCGGCCCGGACCTGGTGGTGGAAGCCTGCCTGAACGGCGTGGTGGGCACCTTTCCAGCCCTCAACCAGCGTACCACCGAGGGCTTCGTGGAATGGCTTGAGGATATCGAAAGCCGCCTCGACGGCAAGGACGCCGCTCCCTATGGCGTCAACCTGATTGTCCACCGCTCCAACCCCCGGCTGGAGGCGGACCTGGAACAGGTAGTCAAGCACAAGGTGCCATTGGTGATCACCTCCCTGGGCGCGGTGCCGGAGGTGGTGAAAGCGGTGCACTCCTATGGCGGTCTGGTGTTCCACGATGTGATCAATCGCCGCCATGCGGAGAAAGCTGCCGAAGCCGGCGTTGACGGGATCATCGCCGTTTCCGCCGGTGCTGGCGGCCATGCCGGCACCATCAGCCCCTTCGCGCTGGTACAGGAGATCCGCCAGGTGTTCGACGGCACCATCATCCTGGCCGGGGCCATCAGCACCGGCGCCCAGGTGGCTGCCGCGCGGCTGATGGGGGCGGACCTCGCCTATCTGGGCACCCGCTTCCTGGCCACGAAGGAATCCCTGGTGGAGCCGGAGTACAAGGCCATGGTCCGGGACACCCGGGCCGCCGATATTGTCTATACCCCCAAGGTCTCCGGCGTGAATGCCAACTTCCTGCGGCCAAGTATCGAAGCTGCCGGCCTGGACCTGAACAGTGATGAAGCCCACGGTGGCCTGGACATGGAAAACGAGGCCAAGGCCTGGAAGAACGTCTGGTCCGCCGGCCACGGCGTTGGCGCCATCTCGGACGAACCGGCCACCGCCGAGCTGTGCCAGCGCCTCGCCCGGGAATACCACGATGCCCTGCAGCAAGCCTGCAACGACGAGTTCAGCCGGTAACTCCCGGACCGGGAGCCGCCTGTTC
>NZ_JAVVLT010000102.1:0-34884 GCF_036224885.1 Marinobacter sp. OP 3.4 | reverse complement strand
AAGGTGGGTCAATTTTATTGGCCAAAGGTGGGTCAAAATAAATGGCCATTGACAGCTACATTTGTTGTAGACATGGACACTTTCCTTAGTGCTGACGTGATTGATTCCTTTCGGCTAGATTTTCCACTCAGCACGCCGGAGGTGTCAATGTTGCTTTCGTTTACCTGTTTACCGGGCGCTAACTATCGGCGTTGATAAAAGAACCTGTCTCGTCCATTCGGACGATTTTTAACCAAACAGTTGATTGGTCATATCGCCGGGACTACTGTGTCAGGACATGAATTGTATCGGGTTTCCGTCCCGTGACTCTTCGCAATACAACAATAACGCCCAGGGAGTCGTACCATGTCCAAACCAAGCCTTTTCCGTACCCTGTCTGCCAGCCTGTTGATGGGGGGAGCCGCATTGGCGACCACCGCCCATGCCGAGACGCTCAGCTATGCCCTGGGGTATCCCCCCGGGAGTGATTCGGCCAAGGCGGCCCAGAACTATGCCGATCGGGTGGCGGAATTCTCCGATGGCGAGCTGACCGTCAAGGTGTATCCGCTGTCGCTGCTCAACTTCGCGGAAACGTCCGCTGGTGTCCGGGATGGTATGGCGGATATTGGTTACCTGCTTAGCCCGTACTTCCCGTCGGAATATCCCCATACCAACCTGTTGGCGGAGGCGGCAATGCAGCTGCAGCTTTTCGGCAAGGAAGTCCAGGGCAAGGAAGGGCCTGCCTATATCGGTGCCCTGGCCGAGTACATCTTCTTTCAGTGCGAGGAGTGCCTGGAGGACTTCCAGGCCCAGAATCAGGTCATTACCGGCATCGCTTCCAGCTCCAACTACATGCTCAACTGCAGTGAACCGGTCACCAGCCAGGAGGATCTGGAAGGCAAGCGGCTGAGATCGTCGGGTTCGCAGTGGTCCCGTTGGGCGGAGCGTTTTGGTGCCAGTCCGGTCACGCTCTCCGGTAATGAAGCCTATGAAGCCCTGGACCAGGGCGTCGTGGACTGCGTGGTTATTTCCGCGCCGGATCTTGAGAACCTTGGCATCATTGAGGCGACCACGGATATCACCACCGATGTGCCCGGCGGCGTGTTTGCCGGGGCCGAGATCACCAATACCAACCGGGACCGCTGGCAGAGCCTGACCGATGACCAGCGCCAGGCGATGCTGCATGCCGGTGCCTATATTTCCGCCGAGATTCCGTGGGTGTATCACCAGCGGGAAGCCGAGGTGCTGAAACGGGCGCAGGAAGAGCTGGGCATCGAGCTGCATACCGCGTCAGAGGATCTGGCCGCCGCCACCCGGGAGTTTGTGCGTGAGGATATGGAGGTTATTGCCCAGTACTATGCCAAGACCTATGGTGTGGAAAACGGCGCCGAGATGCTTGAAGAATTCCGACCGGTCCTGGAGAAATGGGTGGACCTGGTGAAGGATGTGGACAGCCAGGAGGAACTGGCGGAACTCTACTGGGAAGAGGTCTTCTCCCGGGTCGATCCTTCCACCCACGGGATGTAACGACCGACCAGCCTGCATAAAAAAGCCCCGGCGATGTCGCCGGGGCAGCGTTTTTCTCTTTCTCAGACCGAGTTTTTGTTGTACCTGCGAATAGCGCCACCTCCCTGTGGCGCGATTTCCACCGAGCAGACTCCTAGGCCAGCAGGCCGGGCAGGCCGCCGGTGCCGTGGCCGGTGTAGCCGAAGCTGTCGATATTGACGTCCAGCATGTTGGCGATGGATACCAGCAGCTTGCTGTGGGCGTCGCCGGCAAAATCCACGTAGCGGCCGGTCTGCAGCGCCCCGCCGGCGTTGCCCGCCAGGATGAACGGCATGTTCCGGTGGTCGTGGGCGTTGCTGTCGCCCAGTTCCGAGCACAGGAAGATGACCGTGTTGTGCAACAGGCTGTTGCCGTCGGTATCCGTGCGGCTGGCCAGGTTCTCGATCAGGTAGCGGAACTGGCGCATGTGGTACTGCTTGTACTGCACGAACTTGTCCGCGGTCTCGCTGTCCCGGTTGCCGTAGTGGGAGGTGTCGTGGTGGCCCTGGTCGATGCCTTCCACCCGCAGCGGGCTGACCGGGTGGGACCACATCAGCGAGGCTACCCGGGTCATGTCGCAGGAGAAGGCCTCGGTGATCAGGTCCATCTGCAAACGACCGATGGTCTGGTAATGCTCGTCCAGGTGGATCTTGGGCGGGTAGCCGTTCCAGCCCTCGGGCACGGTGAAGTTGTCACTGTTGAAGCCACCGGTGTTGCACACGCCGGCTTCGGCCCCCGCATCCAGGATCCGGGATTCCACCTCGCGCAGGCTCTGGGTGTGGAACTCCAGTTTTTCCCGCTCGTTCTGGCCCAGTTTGCTGTTCATGGCGTTCAGGTCCGCCAGCACCCGGTCGAGGATGCTGCGTTTGCGACGGTCCGGCAGCGGCTCGCCGCCCCCGTTGCCACCGCCGCCGAACATGGTGTCGAAGGCGTTGATGGGGTTGTCGTTGGGGGTGATGGGCACGTTGCCGGAACTGAAGTTGAACACGTTACCCGCGCCGTTCTGGAAGGTGGCGGCCACCCCCAGGTTCATGGACTTGAACGGTGTGGCGGAGCCAAGGCGCTGGGCCAGGAAGTAGTCCAGCGACTCGGTGTTATTACCGGTGAGTACCTTGGCAACACCGCCCTCATGGGTGTGACCACCTTCGTACATGTTCAGGCCGCTGGCGAACAGGCAATGCTGCCGCACGGACTCCAACGGGCTGGTCATCTCGTTGAGCTGGAAATCAAACTCGCCGCCGGTGGGGTGGAACCGCTCGGGGATACACCCGTCCGGGATGTACATGAAGACGGCACGCTTGGCGATGGCGCCCTGCGCTGTCGCAACCCGGGCCCAGGGCATCGTCGCCAGGGGCAGCGCGAGCGCGCTGCCACCGAGGCCTTTGAGAAACTGGCGTCTGTTGGAATGCATGACGATCTCCTTATTGATCTCTGCGCAGGGCAAAGGTCTGCAGCTGTGTGATGCCCACCATCAGGTCCTTCAGCCGGTAGTCATTGGCTGCGAACAACTGGGTCAGGTTATCGATGGTGTTTTCATCCGATGACGTTTCGATATAGCCACGGGCGAACCGGTAGAACTGGGTGGCCAGGCAGCTCTTGCTGCTATCGGTCTGGGCCAGCACCTGCTGCATCTCGCGCACGCCGTCGTAGGCCACGCTGGACTCCTCGAGCAGGCTTTCCAGGCCGTAGATCTCTCCGTAGGTATTGACCGGCTTGCCGTTGTCGGTGGTGCGGTAGCCACCGGCCCCGTCAAAGGCGGCGAAACCGAAACCAACGCCGTTGATGTACAGGTGACAGGTCTGGCAGTCCGGGTCGCCGGTCTTCTCCTCGAACCGCTCACGGGTGGTGAAGTTCGGGTCCGGGTCCGGGAAGCTGGTGTCCAGTTCCTCCGGGGGCGGCGGCAGTTCCTGGCACATCAGGCGCCGGCGCACGAAGTTGCCCCGGGGAATTGGGGCGGACTCGTTGGCGTGACCGTGGGAGGCCATGACCGCGCCGGTGGCGAGGATACCGCCACGGGTACCGGTGGTGTCGGTCACCTTGCGGATGTTGTCACCGCTGACACCGGACAGGTTGTAGTAGTTCGCCAGGGTCTGGTTGACGAACACGTAGTCCGCGTTCAGCAGCTCCTGGAACTGGCCGGTGGAGTCGTACATCACGTGGGTGAAGAAAGCCCGCAGCTCCTTGTGCATGGCATCGCGAACCTGGGCGTTGAAGCGCGGATAGATGTTCGGATCCTTGCTGCCCATGGAGGCCGGGTCGGACTCCAGCCACTGCTCGGCGAAGTGCCCCATGTGGATGCGGGCCTGCTCGGTTTCCAGCAGCCGGCGGGCCTGGGCGGCCAGTTGTTCCGGGGTTTCCAGCTGGTTGCTGGCGGCCGCGGACAGCAGGGTGTCGTCCGGTATGGTGCCCTGGAAGATGAACGACAGTTGCGACGCCAACTCGTACTGGGTCAGCCTGTAGACGCCGTTGCCCTGGGCCTCGCCCAACTCACTGATGTAGAGGAAGTTGGGGGAGATCAACATGGCCTCGATCACCGCGGTCATGCCGCTGTTGAAGTCGCCCTGGTCCTGGAACAGATCCAGGTAACCGGTGCGCTCCTCATCGGTCAGCGGACGGCGGAAGGCTTTCAGGCCGAAGTTGTCGACAAACTGCTCAGCGCAGCCATCGGCGTTCTCGTCACAGGGGAGCAGGGTGCCCTTCTGGTTGCTGACGGCGTCACCGGCCAGTTGTTCGGCGGCCCGCATGTATTCGTCGAAGTGACGGGCGCTGACGAAGTTTTTGGCGGCGTTGTTGCTGAAGCCCTTCACCCTCGCTTCCGTGGGGAAGTTGGTGGTGATGTTGGCCGCGTCGACACCCAGCAGGTCCGATACCGCGTTCTCGTACTGGTAGCGGGTCAACAGGTTGAGCTGACGCGGACCGGCGGTCTCGTCTTCCAGGCTGACCGGATCGCCATCACCTTCGTCGCTCCAGAAGCTGTCGGCGATGTGCTCGCCCACGGCCTGGGCACAGTCGCCCACGCAGCGACCGGCATTGCCCAGGGGCATGGTGCTGTCGATGTAACTGACCAGGGAGTCCAGTTCGGTGGATTGGGTCAGCGAGACACCGACCGCGCCGCCGGAGCCGTCGTCACCATGGCAGGAGGCGCACTGGGTGGCATAGATCCCGGCGCCGTCCAGCTCTTCACCGGTGTCGCCGCCATCGTCGTTACCACTGCCATCGTCTCCGCCGGAACCATTGTCTCCGCCGTCATCATTGCCGGAGCCGTCATCGTTGCCCGGGTCTCCATCGTCGTTCCCGCCATCGTCATCACCGGGATCGGTGCCGGGGTCATCGCCGCCATCATCGCCACCGTCGCCGGGCATGTCGTCGGACGGCTGGGCGTTAACAATCACGTTGCCGGAGGACATGGAGGGCACGCTGTCATTCACCGCGATCACGCGGTAGGTGTAGTTACCCTCGGCGTCGAGCTGCTCCATCCACTGGGTCTGGTTGGCGTCCACCGCCGCCCGGGTTTCCCAGTAGCCGTCGCCCTGGCGACGTTTGATGACGAAGCCGGTCTCGTTGCTGCTCAGGTCCTGCCAGCTTACGGTCACCGTGCTGTTGGCCCCGGTGTAGGACGCATCCACAATGGACGGTGCCGCCGGCGCGTCACCAGCCTCCACCGGCATCAGGTTGTCGGCGTCGTCGCCACTGATGGCCGAGAAGCTGAGGTTGAAGTACACCGGCACGGTCTGGCCAATGGCGGACAGGCCGGCCAGCCCGCGCAGGGTTTCGATACCCCCCACCAGCTCGAAGTCACCGCCCTGGATCATCACCGGGCGGGCGGTGCGTACGGCCACGCGGTCGTCAGCGGTGCGGATCACCATGACCTCGGCGGTGGTGTCCTGGCCGATGCCGTTCAGGCTGAGACGGCCGTCCAGGGTCATCATTTCCGCTTCACCCGGCTCCAGGGCAGTGACCGTTGCCATATCCACCTGGGTGGTGAAGTAGAGCGTGGGCAGCAGGCCGCTGGCGAACAGGTGGTCGCGGATACGCTCATCCCGTATGCCGATGCCGGTGTCCACCGTGTTCAGGTCAATGGCCAGGGTGGCCTTGCCGCTGGTGTCCACGAAGGCCTGGAGGTTCTGGAAGCTCTGGGCCTCCGCCACGTCGGTGTTCTTGACGGTGACGAACGAGAAGTCGGATTCGGCCCCGTTCAGGGACCAGCCCATGACCGGCTCGTCCGGTGCGTCATCCCCGGGCGAATCATCGCCGGAGTCGGACCCGCCGCCGTCCGCCGGGCCGCCGCAGCTTTGCCCGTTGAGGAAGAACTCGGTGGGCAGGTTGCCGGAAGGGTTCTCGATATTGAAGCCGAAATCGAACTGGCCGCCGCTGGCGACGGTGCCGTTATAACCGGCGTCGATCACGCCGATCTGCTGGCCCTGTTGCTCGAAATGGCCTTTCCAGAGGTTGGCAATGGTCTCGTTGCCGGGGAAGGTCCAGGACAGGTCCCACTGTTCAATACGCGGTCCGTTGTACTGCACGGTTACCTGGTGGGTGGCACCATGGCCCCAGTTGTTGGTTTCCTGATAGTCCACGGTACAGAGCTCGTTGGCCAGCGCGGCATTGCCGGCCATCACCCCCGCGGTCAGTGTCAGCAGTTTTTTGAATAAGGGTTTCATAAAAGCCTCTCTCATGCGGTGTCAGGAGCGCGTCACGGGGTGGTGGGCTCACCGGCTTCGAAGAACAGGGCGAAATCCACCGGCACGGCAATGCTGATGGAATCCAGGCCGGCCACTTCCCGCAGTGCCTCCACGCCGTCCTCAAGGCCGAACTGGTCGGCGGTAATGATCAGCGGTTGGGCACTGCTGACGAGGAACCGCTGGTTACCCAGGTGCTGGACGCGGAGCTGGCTGTTGATATCGCGGGTTTCACCGCTGATCTGTACCTGGGCCGGTACATCCAGGGTCATGACGTCACCAGCGGACAGGCCTTGCACCTGGGAGAGGTTGTCGCCCAGCTCGATGGCCACCGTGGCGGTGGGCGTCTGGCCGGTGTTGAACAGCATCTCCTTCAGGCGCTGGTTGCGGATATCGATGCCGGTTTGGACGGTGTTCAGGTCGATATCCAGGGTGGCGGTACCGTCATCGGTCACGGAGCCGGAGAGGGTGCCGAAGCGGTGGCTTTCCACGGTGTGGGTATTCTTGGTGGTGACAAAGCCGAGGTAGGAGTCGCCGGCATCGAGTGTCCACGCGGTGGGTGTGGCCGGATCATCGTTGCCCGGATCGCCGCCACCATCGCCTGGCTCGTCACCGCCGTCGTCGTCCGGGTTATCGTCCGGGTCGTCACCGGGATTGTCAGGCTGGTCGGGGTCGTCGGGCTGGTCCGGGGTGTCGCCGGTTTCCTCGCCGCAGGGCTCGCCGTTGAGGTAGAACTGCGTGGGTATCTCGCCAGACGGGTTGCGCACGTTGAAGCCGAACTTGATCTCCCGGCCTTCCGTCAGGCGGGCATTCCACGCCAGGTTTTCAACGGTGACGTCCTGGCCCTGCTGGTCAGGGGTGACGTTGAAAATGGAGTCGATGGTCTCGCCACCGGGGAAGGTCCAGCCCAGTTCCCAGCCACTGACCTCCGGGCCGTTGTACGTCATGATCACACGATGCACGGCACCGGTCTGCCAGCTGTGCTGGATCCTGTAGTCGACCTCGCAGAGCGAGTCGGCGACCGCTGTGCCGGTCATCGCCGTGCCGCACAGCAGTAGTGCCAGTCTGGATTTAGTCTTCATAGCACACGTTTTTAATCCTGTACCTGATGGTTAAACACGACTACCGCGATAACGCGGGTAGCAAACGTTGGCCCGTACTGCTGGAACCGGCCTTTGAAAAACTGCAGGGGGTACTGCGTCTGCAATCGAAATCGGGTTGCCGCTTGCGCCTGCCCTACGACCTGACCTCCCGGCGGCGGGCGGGGCGGTCAATGACGAAATGTTTGATGGGGTCCAGAAACAGCTTGAACACCAGCAGCATCAGCAGGCAGGTGCCGCTGAGCATCAGGAAATAGAACGCCAGGATGTTTTCCATGCCGGTGTTGAAGTTGAGGGACCGGGCAATGCCCAGTACCAGGGGGAACCCCCAGGAAATGATGGAAATGCTGGAGAAGGTGAACATCATGGCCTTCTCGTCAACGGTGACCCGGTGGAACATCTGATGGCCCAGGTTCCGGTCAAGGATGGGGAACACCTTGTGGTGCAGGAAATGGCCGTTGACGGTCAGTACCACCACGATGACCAGTTTTGCCCAGATCTTGGGGTTGCCCAGCAGTTCGGGCTGGTGTTGCCAGTAGATCCAGAGGAAGGCCAGACCGGTCACCCACAGGATGAGTAGGCCGGTACTGACCAGGCGGGCAATAAAGTGGAACAGCACCAGCTTCTCCCGGGTGATGCGTTCCAGGTAGAAGTAGCGGAAGGCAATGATATCCAGGGTCAGGGCGCCGCCGACGCCCAGTGCAAGCCCCACAAGGTGGCCGGCAATGAACAGGGTTTTCAGCGTTTCAACGGAGGGCACATCCATTTCGCGACATCCTTGGCATGACTCCCTTGGCCCGGGACATCCTTCTCCGGGGTGACCTGACAGTGTTCATGTTAATGAAATTTTATTCATTAATGACAGTCACTTACGATCAGTCAGTATCAATAACCGCGAGAAGTATAAGGATTTGTGCAAGGGCAGGAACAGGGGATAAAACGGAGGCTGTGAGGTCGTTCAACCGGATAGCGGGAAAGCGATACTTAATCAACCGCGGGGCAGGCAGTATTGTCGTTCAGGTTTACAACTAACCTGTCGCCGATATCTACGTGATGCTCCTCGAAAAAGCCGGCGTTCATCTCCAGTACGTTCCGGTGATGTACCCCGGGAACCCAGCTTGGGCACTGGCTGGCGGACTCGGTCTCGCAGGGCTCCATGGTGTCCATGGCGACGATGACACCATCGTTATCCAGCCAGGCAATGTCGAGGGGAATCAGGGTGTTGTACATCCAGAAGCCCGCCCTGGGGCCACGCTCCTGCTGATAGACGAACAGCATGCCGCCGTTGTCCGGCAGGGAGGTGCGCTCCATCAGTCCGAAGCGATGCTGGAGCGGTTCAATGGCCTGTTCCAGCTCCACGGGGATGGCTTCGGATTGGGTGACCAGGCAGGCATCGTAGGCCTCCAGGAACTGGGGCGGCGGCGCCTGCTCCGCCATGGCCATCGGTGCGGCCAGCAGCAGTGCGGGTATCCAGGTTGTCCGCCGGTTCATGGGCAGCTCCGGTCAGGGTTTGAGTCGGTAGCCGGTACGGAAGATCCAGCCAATCAGCAGCATGCACAGGGTCAGGAAGACGATGATCATGCCGACACTGATACCGATATGGATATCAGAAACGCCATAGAATGCCCAGCGGAATCCGGAAATCAGGTAGACCACCGGGTTGAACAGGGTAATGGTCTGCCAGACCTCCGGCAGCATGTCGATGGAATAGAAGGTGCCGCCCAGGAACACCAGGGGCGTGACGATCATCAGCGGTACGATCTGCAATTTCTCGAAGCCGTCGGCCCAGACACCGATGATAAAGCCGAACAGGCTGAAGGTGACCGCCGTGAGCACCAGGAAGGCAATCATCCAGAACGGGTGCAGCACACTGTAATCCACGAACAGCCGTGCCGTGGCCAGGATGATCAGCCCCAGGATAACGGACTTGGTGGCGGCGGCCCCCACGTAACCGATGACGACCTCGATGTAGGAGACCGGCGCCGACAGCACCTCATAGATAGTGCCGGAGAAGCGGGGCATGTAGATGCCGAAACTGGCGTTGGAAATGCTCTGCATCAGCAGGGTCAGCATGATCAGCCCGGGGATGATGTAGGCGCCATAGCTGATGCCGTCGATATCGCCCATCCGTGACCCGATGGCGGAACCGAACACCACGAAGTACAGGGACGTGGAAATGACCGGGGACGCGACACTCTGCATCAGGGTCCGCCACATGCGGGCCATTTCAAACTTGTAGATGGCCAGGATGCCATACACGTTCATAGTGATACTCCAGTTCTGGCACGGGGCCGGTTCAGTCGTGGTGAACCAGGCCGACGAAGATTTCCTCCAGCGAACTTTCCCGGGTCTGCAGGTCCCGGTATTCCACACCCAGTTCACCCAGTGAGCGCAGCAGCAGGGCGACACCGGCCTGTTCCTGCTGGCTGTCGAAGGTATAGATCAGTTCGTAACCGTCCTCGGACAGCTCGATGGGCTGGTCCATCAACTCCGGCGGCAGGGATTCCAGGTGCGTCTGCAGGTGCAGGCGCAGTTCCTTGCGGCCGAGCTTGGACATGAGCGTGTTCTTGTCCTCCACCAGGATCAGTTCACCGGCACGGATGACGCCGATACGATCGGCCATCTCTTCCGCTTCCTCGATGTAGTGGGTGGTGAGGATGATGGTGACGCCGCTTTCCCGGAGTTTTCGCACCATTTCCCACATATCCCGGCGCAACTCCACGTCCACCCCGGCGGTGGGCTCGTCCAGGAACAGGATGTCGGGTTCGTGGGACAGGGCCTTGGCAATCATCACCCGGCGCTTCATGCCACCGGACAGGGACATCACCCGGTTGTTGCGCTTGTCCCAAAGGGAGAGGTCGCGCAGCACCTTCTCGATATGGTTCGGGTTGGGGGCCTTGCCGAACAGGCCGCGGCTGAAGCTGACGGTGTTCCAGACCTTCTCGAAGGAGTCGGTATTCAGCTCCTGGGGCACCAGTCCGATCTTGGTGCGGGCCTCGCGGAATTCCTTCAGGATGTCGTGGCCCGCGGCCGTCACGGAGCCGTGGCTCGGGTTGACCAGTCCGCAGATGATGCTGATCAGGGTGGTCTTGCCGGCACCATTGGGGCCGAGCAGGGCGAAGATCTCCCCCTTCTGGATCTCCAGGGTGACGTCCTTCAGGGCCTGGAAGCCATCACCGTAGGTCTTGCTGAGGTTCTGGACCGATAATTCCGGGTGCACAGCGGGTACTCCGTCAGCAGGTTAGGAAAAGGCAGGCATTTTCGCACGTTATGGGGTATCAGGGCACCCCGTATAGCCCCTTATGGTTTTGCATGCTATGGGACCTGTCGTTCCGTTGGTGGATTCCGGGCCGAAAGGGCATAATGCCGTCGCCGGGCCCTGCCTCTGTCGGCCCATCCGTGGTACTGGTTTTATTGGGGTCCTGAATGATACGTGGTCTGTTGATGGTCGTGTTGGTAATCGGGCTGGGAGCCCTTGCCGTAATGGGCCCGCGCTGGTTTGAGTCCAGGTCGGACGGGACCAGTGGCATCGGCGACAGGCCCGACTGTCGTCCGCTACAGGAAACCTGCCACTGGCAGACCGGTTCCGGTGAAGCCTCTGTGCACATGGAACGCCTGTCGGGCGATGAACTGGAACTGGTGGCTACCTTGCCCGGCGCCCCGGACCGGGTCATGGTCCTGTTGACCGGGGAGACCATGTACATGGGCGAGTACCCCCTCAGGATGGAAACGACCGATGAATCGGGCCGTTACCGACTTCGTTTTGTTCCCCCTTACTGCACCACAGGCGACGCCATGACGTGGCGAGCAAGCCTGCGTGCCGACGGCGATTCCATGGACCTTCCTTTCAAGGTCCTGTTCCAGCCCACGGAGTAACGGCTTTCAGCAAGTGGGCATGGTCTGCAGCGCCAGCCGGCCACGGATCCTGCGGGACAGGGAATCAATGCCGATATTCAGCAACGCGGTCACCAGGATCAGGATCATGGCCTTGTCGAACTGGATGTTCTGGATCGCGCTGTCCACGTAGAACCCCAGGGTGTAGATCCCCAGGATGCCGAGGATGGCGGTTTCCCGCATGATGATTTCCCACCGGTAGAACAGGAACGCCAGGAACGACGGGTACAGCCGTGGCACCAGTTCGTAGCCGTAGCGGGTGAGGCCATGGGGGGCGTCCGGTCGCAGGTGCAGTCCACTGGACTGGCGACCGATCAGGTGTCCGATGATGCCGCCGTTGTGCAGCGACAGCGCCACCACCGCCGGCAACATGGAGGGTCCCCAGAGTTGTAGCAGGATATAGGCAAGGATGTATTCCGGCGTCGAGCGGGCAATCACCAGCAGGATATGCCCTCCGGTGCGGCTTACCCGGTTACCGAAATGACGGGAGATCAACGGGAAGGCCACCAGTGCCACCACCCCGGTTGCCACCAGGGCCATCTGGGTCAGTAGCAGGGTATTCCAGATGCCCGGAAGGGCCTGGTCGATCACCAGTTCCGACAGCCACGGCCAGAGATCATCGCCACCCACGCCTTCCCGCAGTGGCGCGGGCACGATGTCCTCGGTAAAGAAGCGTTTGATGTTGCCCCAGACAATGGGCAGCCCATCCCCCAGGAAGAAGGGCGCGGCGACAATATAGAAAGGCAGCAGCCGTGGCCGTACCCACAGGGGAATGGTCGCAATCAGCCCGTAGAACAGCAGCAGCACCGCGCCGGCCTCGGAATAGTGGCCCTGGGAGAAGGAGGATTCCAGGAAGAAACCGAGGGTGGGCAGTCCCACGAACCCGAGGATAGCACTGGAGCGCAGGCCGCATTCCAGACGGTAGGAGGTATAGGTTCGCAACTGGTCCCAGCAGTCCGGGATACGGGCATAGACGAAGGCGGACAGGGCGTCCACGCCGGGCGGTAACAGGGTGCGGGGCTCGGGATCGGCCTCGTCCAGGATCTCGGAGTACACCTTGGCGAAGATACCGGAGTAGGGGATGGCGATGGCCAGTACCCCGGTGAGCGGATGGAAGCCGAAGAATTGCAGGAAGATCAGGGCCCAGAAGAGTTCGTGGATGGCCCGGATAAAGGCGCAGAAGGTGCGCACCAGACGGATCCGGTAGATCAGGGCCAGCCCGAAGCCGCAGATACTGCCGATGGTGACCCCGACAAAGGCAAAGGAGACGGTGCGCAGCAGCGCGGTGGCCAGGCCTTCGCTGGAGAAAAAATCCGGCGTGACCACGCCCCGGAAGAACCGGAACAGATCCTGCCAGGGGTTGGCGGTGGTAATGGCGATATCCGAGAACGCCAGGCACACCAGGGCCAGCACCAGGAAACCGAGACTGGTTCGGGCGGTTCTGGAGTGGCTCAGGGGCACGTTGGGCCAGGGTGGCATGGGCGTCTACCGTCAGTCGTAGAGTGGTCGGATATCCGCGGGCGTCAGCGTATGGCTGGGCGCGTCCAGGGCTATCTCGCCGTTGCGGATGCCCACCACCCGCGTTGAGTATTCCAGGGCCAGGTCCACATCATGCAGGGCGATCAGGTAGGTTGAGAACCTGGACGCCAGCAGGGACATGACACGGTGAGCCAGGGGGCCGTCCAGAGCCGATACGGGTTCGTCCCCCAGCAGGAAATCCGCCGTGTGGAACAGGGCCCGGGCAATGGCGGTCCGTTGGCGCTGTCCGCCGGACAGGGTGGCGGCGGGGGTCCACAGTTTTTCTTCCATGCCCAGTTGCTGCAGGATCGCTGTCACCGCCTGCCGGTCCGCCTGGAAGGGGCGAACCAGGGACACCAGGTTGTACAGGCTATTGTGCTGGTCCAGCCGTGCCATGAAGACATTATGGAAAACCGGCAGTGCGTTCACCAGCCCAAGTTCCTGGGGCACCAGCGCGGCGTCGTTGGCCACCCGGTCGTGGATCAGCCGCATCAGGGTGGACTTGCCGGCACCACTGCGACCGACCAGCGCGACCTGTTCGCCGGGACGAAGGGTTAGGGACAGCGGGCCCACCACCCGCTGCCCCCCGAAGAAGCCGGACAGGCCGTTAAACTCCAGTTCGGTTTCCATCAACGTAGCAGGCCAAGTTCCTCAGCGGTGTCCTCAATGGCGGAGTAGTCGTCATTGGAGGCGGGAATAAACCCTTCCCGGGGGAACCGTTTCAGCAGGTCCGGATCGTCCATATTCAGCAGGGCCTCGGTGACGCGCTCCTTGAAGCCTTCGCCAAAACGTTCGTTGACATCACCACGGATGGTCCACTGGTAGTCCGCGTACTCCGGGGTTTCCCAGATCACCTGAACCTTGTCGGTGTCCACCTCGCCGTTCTCGACGGCGGTTTCCCAGACCTGGAAGTTGAGCGCGCCGACATCATAGGTGCCAGCCTCCACCAGGCGGATGGTCCGGGTGTGGTTGCCGCTGAAGCCGACACGGGAGAACACGTCTTCGGGCGCCTCGGAGAAGGCGTCTCGGAGATAGTATTCCGGCATCAGGCGACCGGAGGTGGAGCCCTTGGAGCCAAACGTGAAGGTCTTGCCCCGCAGCTCATCGGTCAGTTCACTGGCCGGCTCCAGGCCGGATTCGGCGTTGGCGATGAAATAGCTCCGGAATCGGGTGTCTTCAACGCCCTGGGCAATCGCCTCGGAGCCCGGTACCAGACGACGGGCCTGGACCCCGGACAGGCCACCGAACCAGGCCAACTGCACCTGGTTGTTACGGAAGGCGGAGACGGCGGCGGCATAGGATTTTACCGGGATATAGCGCACATCGACGTCCAACTGCTCTTCCAGGTAGGCCTCCACGGCACCAAAACGCTCAACCAGCTGGGTCTCATCCTGGTCCGGAATGGCGGTGAAGACGAACGTCTCCGCGGCGGCGGAAAGGGCAAAGGTCTGCATGGCGGCGGCTATGGTAGCCAGGCCAAAGAATTTTCTGAGCATAGGAGTCATTCCTTGAAGTGAGGGTCGCGCACCAATGTGCTGTTTGTAATGATACTCTACGATAGCCTGACTGGATTAGCCCAACGTAGAAATCATCAGACACATTCTGGATGGTAGCAACTTAATGAAACTACTGCTATTGACGCCGGCGCCGGAGGGGTCCCTGTCCGGCAACCGGGCCACCGCCGAGCGTTGGGCCGGATTACTGGAACAGGCGGGGCACCGGGTTGTTGTCGCGACCGACTATGATCCCGGGCAGGCCGCCGGCGCCGATCTGCTGATTGCACTCCACGCCTGGCGGAGCCGGGAGGCCGTTGCCCGCTGGCGCCGGGAGCAGCCCGCCAAACCCGTTGTGGTCGCCCTGACCGGGACCGACCTGTACCGTTACCAGTTCACCGAACCGGAACAGACCCTGCCAACCATGGAGCAGGCCGACCGGTTGATTGTGTTACACCGCCTGGCTGCCCGGGATGTTCCCCACCGGTTGCAGGGGCGGGTCAGTGTGGTGCTGCAATCAGCGGAGCCGCCCGATGCCCCGGTCAGCCCGGCACCGGATCACTTCGATGTGTGTGTGATCGGACACCTGAGGGACGAGAAAGACCCGCTGAGGGCCGCCCTGGCCGCCCGCCAGCTACCACCGGCCTCCGCCATCCGGGTGCTGCAGGCGGGGCGGGCGCACAGTGAGGACTGGGCGCGGGCCGCCCGCCGGGAAATGGCTGATAACCCCCGCTACCAGTGGCTGGGCGAGCTGGATCGGAGTGCCACCCGGCACCTGATGGCCAGCAGCCGGGCCATGGTCATCAGTTCCATCATGGAGGGCGGAGCCAATGTGGTGTCCGAGGCGTGCCGTGCCGGCTTGCCGGTACTGGCTTCCGACATTCCCGGCAACCGGGGCCTGCTGGGGGAGCAGTACCCGGGCCTCTATCACGTAAGGGACGAGACCGCCCTGGCGCAGTTGCTGGCCAGGGCGGAGAACGACGCCGATTGGCTTGCGAGCCTGGCGGCCATTACCGAGGGCCTGGCGGAGGATTTCACGCCCCGGCGGGAACAGGCGGCCCTGGAGGAGGCCATCTCCCGGGCGATCAGTCCCTCAGGGTAATGGGTTCGATGGCGTCACCCTGGGCCGTTACCTCGCCGATAATGGCGGTCAGGGGATAACCCAGGGACCGCAGTTCCTCCACGCAGGCCTCGGCCCGGTCGGCGGGCACGCTGGCCAGCAGGCCGCCGGCGGTCTGGGGGTCAAAGATCAGCGGGTAGCGGGGA
Source organism: Marinobacter sp. OP 3.4 (assembly GCF_036224885.1). NCBI lineage: Bacteria > Pseudomonadati > Pseudomonadota > Gammaproteobacteria > Pseudomonadales > Marinobacteraceae > Marinobacter > Marinobacter sp. OP 3.4. The sequence continues at coordinate 19,410 of NZ_JAVVLT010000102.1, read as the reverse complement.
TGGTCCACCCAGCGGGCCTGGTCCCTGATACCCCGGCGCAGGCGGATGTTGGCCGGTTGCAGGGAACTGAGAATGCCCTCGGCGGCGGTTTCCTCGGCACCGGGCAGTACCGGGATCGCGGACAGGTCCAGTACCGCATCCACTTCCGACGGGCGGGTCATCTCCACCAGGTGGCCCAGCAGGCCAAAGCCGGTGACATCGGTGCAGGCCCTGGAGCCGTAACGGAGCAGGCAGCGGGCCCCCTCCTGGTTGGACTGCATCATCGAGGCCAGGGCGGTGTCGATCCAGCGCCCCCGGGCCGCCAGTCGGGCATGGGCGGCGAACAGGGTGCCGGTGCCGATGGCCTTGGTGAGGATCAGCTTGTCGCCGGGCTTCAGCCCGCCCTTGCTCATCACCTGATCCGGATCGATCAGGCCGTTCACCGCGAACCCCAGGGCCAGTTCCTTGCCCTCGCCGGTGTGGCCACCCACCAGGGCGCAACCGGCTTCGTTGAGCACTTCCACCGCCCCGGACATCATCTGGAACACCACGTCTTCCACCTTGGACTCGATGCCGTAGGGCACCGTGGCCACGGCGGTGGCACTCTGGGCCTCGGCGCCCATGGCGAACACATCCCCCAGGCTGTGGTTGGCGGCCACCCGACCGAACACGTAGGGGTCGTCGATAAAGGCGCGGAAGAAGTCCACCGTGTGCACCACGGCCTTGCCCGGGGGGACGGTCAGCACGGCGGCATCGTCCGGGGCATGGAGTCCCACCAGGATATCGTCCCGCTCGATGGGGCGTAGCTCCCCCAGGGCCCGGGACAGCACGGTGCTGCCCACCTTGGCGCCGCAGCCACCGCATCGCATCGCCACTGCCGAGATGGCCTGGGAGGCTTCCTCGGGGTTCTGGGCGGCGGCGGTGTCGGGCAGGGCGGAGGATTCCTCCATGGCCGGCAGTTCATTGAATTTCTTCATGAACCGTCGGTCGATCCAGTCCTTCCAGCGCCACACCAGGCGCCCCTGCATGAAGCGGTCGCCCTTTGAGGCGATGGCGTACTTGTCCCCGGTGCTGATCAGCGCCAGCCAGGTTTTCTGTGGAGTGAACGGCCTGGGTTTCCTGCCGATGGCGGCGCGGCGGAGGTTGTCCGCCAGGGGCGGCCCCTGGCGCACGGCGAACACGCCGGCCTTCTCACGGGGATGGTCCACCACATTGGCAATGTCCCCGGCGGCGAAGATGTCGTCGTCGGTTTCGGTCTGCAGGGTGGCCCGGCAGCGGATAAAGCCACCGTCGTCCAGGGCCAGACCCGTATCCCGCAGCCATTCCGGACCCCCGGCCCGGGTCACCCAGAGTACTTCGTCCAGGTCGAAGCTATGGCCGTTATCGGTACGCAGGTGTCCCGCCTCGACGGCGGTCACGGCACTGCCCAGGTGGGTGTGTACATGCCGTTGCTGTAGGGTCCGGGCAAACGCCTGTCGCACCTTTTCGTTATGGGTGGGTAGCAGTTCGCCGGCCTGGTCGAACAGGTGGAAGGAGAGTTGGTCCGGATCCTTGCCCCGGGCCTGGTATTCATGGCGCAGGCGGTGCTGCATGGCCAGGGTCAGTTCGACCCCGCCAGCGCCAGCGCCAACCACGCCAATGGCCATGGGGCCCTCGTGGGTTTCGGCCCGCTCCAGCAATGACAGCCAGCGCTGGTTGAAGCCATTGATGGGTTTGACCGGGACGGCGTGGTCTCCGGCGCCGGGCACCTCGCCCACCTGCGGTGTGGAGCCGATATTGATGGACAGCAGGTCGTAGGGCACCGCCGGGCGTCCACGGCAGATGATCCGCTTGTTGGCGCGGTCGATGCCGATGGCCTCGTCGCGGTAGAAGCGGGCCCCGGCGAATTCCGCCAGGTTGCTCAGGTCGATGTGGCATTCATCGTAGCTGTAGTGGCCAGCCACATAACCTGGCAGCATGCCGGAGTAGGGGGTGTGCGTGTCGCGACAGATCAGTGTCAGGCGAACCCCCGGCACTGGTTTCATCGCAAAACGCTTGAGGACTCCAACGTGGCTGTGGCCACCACCAATCAATACGATGTCACGCAGTACCAGTTGTTCAGTTTCCTTCATCCGATCAGTTTCTTCGCTTCGTCGGGCCAGTTGCTGAAGCCTTTCATGCTGGAGAACTGGTTCAGTTTCTCCTGCTCGGCTTCGGTGGGATTGGCAATCTGGTTAATGGAGGTGATGCCGGCACCCTGCAGCTTGCGGGCGGTGACCGGGCCGATGCCCTTGATGCGGGTCAGGTCAGACAGGTCGTTGCCCTTGGCGGCCGCCTTCGTGGCGGCGCCGGTCTTGCGGGCGCTGGCACTGGTGTTGGTGGCAGCTTTCCTGGCGCCGGATTTCGCCTTGGTGGCGGTCTTCTTTCCGGCCTTGCTTGCCGTCTTGGCCGTGGTCTTGCCCGCTGATTTCGCGGTCTTGGCCGTTTTCCTGGTTTCCTGCTCCAGGGACTTGGTGACTGCCTCCTGGCCCCGCTTGGCTTCGCGCTGGGCAATGCCGAGGCGGTCCATTACCGAGTCCTGGATCTTCTGGAACTCTTCCATCCGACGGTCCAGCTCATCGTGGAAACGCTTCATTTCGCGCTCACGGAGCTCGTCGATTTCCTTCATCAGCTTGCGAACCGGCTCCTGGATCTGGTTCTGGAGCGAATCGAGCTGTTTGAAGGCGTCGTCCACCAGTCGTTCGATCTGCCCGGAGGTCTTTTCGAACTCTTTGTTGACCTTCTTGACGATCTTGTCGACGTTCGGGCGTTTGTTGTCGGTCTTACTGCTCTTGCTGGTCTTGGCCATGGTACCGCTCCCTGTTCACGGGTTGTGACGAGCTAACGGATCGTCCGTTAAGGAAGCCGGCCGGATAACCGGCCGACGGAATTTGTGACAGTGGTGGCCCCGAACGGGCTCCGGCCCGGGAAAGAGCAGGAGGGGTTCAGGCGGTTGCGCCCAGGCTGGGATTTTCGCGGCGGGAAAGCAGGGACTTCTTGCGGTCAAGTACGTCGCGAATGCGCTCGAACTGCTCCGAACGCTCAGCCTTCGGTCGGTAGTCACTTGCAATAAAATCAATATGATAAAAGAAATTGCTACAGTACTTTCTTCGCTCGGTGATCAGCCCTGTCAGACCGTTTGCCTGGATGTTCTCGAATGGCATGTCCATTTCCAGGTCCAGTCCGAGGGTTTCGCCCGGTTCGAACACCTTATCGGTTTTCAATACGCAACCGAACTGATTCAGATCAAACAGACTGGCTTCTACCAGTTCCTTGCGGAATAGCCCCTTCTTCAGGGTAAACCGCGCCACCAGGTCCGGCAGGGGGGTGTGGTAAGCATTGTCTGACATTGGCATGGTTGATTTCCCTGGGCGGCGCAGACCGCCAACAACATTTTTTATACTCGACGCGTCAGGGAGCCTTTGAATGGAGCCTGACGGATGACGTTCAGGACCTATTCAGGGACTCCCCGGATATTATGGTTGTGGTTCCCAGTGCCTAAACTTTAGTCACCGGAAACCGGTTTGGCAACAGTTTCAGTGTCGTAGCGAGTGCACTTAATGTGCGTTGCCGCCCGTTTCACGATAAAGGATGAGGCGCGGTCTCAGCTATCATCCTCTACGATATCATGATCCTTGTCGTTCGTGTGCAGGGTGTATAAATCCGTACGCCGATCCTTGAGGTTGGTCACCGAGCCTTCGTTACGTACCAGCTTGAGTTTTTCCAGGTCGAGGTCGGAGAACATGATCATCTCGGTATTGGGGGTGGTTTCCGCCATCACCGCGTCGTGGGGGAAGGCGAAATCCGACGGCGAGAACACCGATGACTGGGCGTACTGCACGTCCAGGTTCTCCACCTTGGGCAGGTTGCCGACACTGCCGGTGATCACCACGTAGCACTCATTCTCGATGGCCCGGGCCTGGGCGCAGTGACGAACCCGCAGGTAGCCGTTCTTGGTGTCGGTCCAGAATGGCACACAGATGATGTCCACCTCCTCGGCGGCGGCCATGCGGCCCAGTTCCGGGAACTCGATGTCGTAGCAGATCATGATGGCGATGCGGCCGGCGTCGGTGTCGAACACCTCGAACCGGTTACCCCCCTCGATGACCCAGTCCCGGCGTTCGTGGGGGGTGATGTGGATCTTCCGCTGCTCGTCCACCCGGCCGTCGCGATGGCACAGGTAGGACACGTTGTACACCCGGTCGTCCTCGATCAGGGGCATGGAGCCGGTCACAATGTTGATGTTGTAACTCACCGCCATGTCGGACATTTCATCACGGAACTGTTCGGTGAAGCCGGCCAGGAAACGGATCGCCCGGGTCTGGTCCATCTGGTCGGTGAGCCCCATCAGCGGCGCGTTGAAGAACTCGGGGAAGATGGCGATATCGCTCTTGTAGTCAGACAGGGCATCGACGAAGTACTCCACCTGCGTCAGCACCTCCTCCACAGAGGTGAATTCCCGCATCTGCCACTGGACCGCCCCCATGCGCACCTGGGTCTTGCGGGTATTGAGCACCGTGGAGGGCGGGGTGTAGAGGATGTTGTTCCACTCGAGGAGTGTGGCGTAACCCAATGATTTTTCGTCCTCCGGAAGGTACTTGTGCATCAACCGGGTGACCTGGAAGTCGTTGGATAGCTGGAAGGTCAGGATGGGGTCGTAGATCTCCTTGCGATCCACCCGCTGGATGTACTCCGCCGGCGTGTACTGCCCGGCATACTTGTGATAGTTGGGAATACGGCCACCGGCCAGGATCGCCCGCAGGTTCTTGGACCGGCAGAGCTCCTTGCGGGCCTCATAAAGACGCCGGCCCAGGCGGTAGCCCCGGTAGTCCGGGTGGATGAACACATCCAGGCCGTAGAGGGAGTCGCCATTGGCGTTGTGCCAGATCTTCTCGTTGCGCAGGATCAGGTCGTCGTAGGTGTGGGGGTTGCTGAAGCGCTCGTACTTCACGCACACCGTCAGCGCCACGGCCACCAGTTCACCGCTGTCCTCAATGCAGATCTGGCCATCCGGAAACTGGTCGACCAGTGCCTTGATCGTATCCCGGGGCCAGGCACCGCCGATGTCGTCGTAGACCCGGTCCATCAACACCTTGAGTTGTTCGTAATCCTGGTCCTCAAGGTTGCGCAGGCTCAGGTGCAGTTCTTCATGTGCCATGGCGATGGTGGCTCCTGTTCGATAGGGGGTGTTCAAGACTCATTGTAGACACTGACTGACATCGACGGTGTCGTCGATACCCGCATCAGAGGACCTGAAAGCCGTGATGGTATCAGAAGTTTGCTAAAGACTCCGTCCCCGTGGCCGACATGCATTCCAGTAACGCCTTCCAGCCCATTCATCACGGGAGAACGCCAGTGAACCTGTCCTTTGGCCAGAAACTGCTGATCGCATTCGGTATTCTGCTTGTCCTGGTGGTCGGCAGCTATGCCGTCACCGGCGACTACCGGCTAACCGCCACCACCAGCCGCTACGTGGAGTCCATGGCGGAGGATACGGCCAGCCAGGCTACGGCGAGCATCGCGGAGTGGCTGAACACCCGCCTGAGGATGACCGAAGGCGTTGCCGGGGCGCTGGCGTCGGCGGAGAATGACGAACAGGCGAGGGCCATCCTGCAGTCCGCCAATGTCGGTGGCGGCTTCAACAATGTCTATGTGGGGCGCACCGATGGCAAGATGCTGATGCCCAACCGTGAGGCGCAACAGACCCTGCCTGATGGCTACGATCCCCGTACTCGCCCCTGGTACAAGCTGGCCCAGGAGCTGGGCCGGGCCTCCATCACCCAGCCCTACAAGGATGCCTCGTCGGGGCAGATGATCCTGTCGACCCTGGCACCCGTGACCTCCGGGGAGTACCGGGGCGTGGCCGGGGCAGACATCACCCTGGATGTGGTGGACGAGCTGCTGGGTAGTGTCAACCTGGCGGATACCGGTTATGTCGCGCTGGTCGGTGGTGATGGCACGGTGCTCTACCATCCGGACAATAAGCTGGTGGGGGAGCCCATTGCCGGGTTCCTGGGGCAGGAGCCACAGTTCGGTGGTGACGCCCGTACCGTGGTCATCGGGGATACTCCATGGCGGGTGAGCTTCCACGAGATTGAGCAGGCCCGTGGCGTGAACTGGCACCTGGCCATGTTCGCCAATGAGGACCTGGTGAACGCGCCGGTCCGCAAGGCCCGGACCACGGGTCTGATCATCCTGGTGGTCGGCCTGGTGGTTGCCCTGATCCTGCTGCACCTGGGTATCCGCGTGCTGATGCGCCCGGTGCATCGCCTGAACAATGCCATGGCGGACATCGCCAGTGGCGAGGCGGACCTGACCCGCCGACTGGATGTGGAGACCAAGGACGAGTTTGGGCGCCTGGCGGGCAGCTTCAACGAGTTCGTTACCAACATCCAGGGCGTTGTCCGGGACGCCCAGCGCGGCGCCGGCGAACTGCATGAGTCGGTGGCGGCCCTGCGCCAGACCGCCAGCACCAGCCGCAGCAGTGTCGAGGGCCAGCAGCAGGAGGTGGACATGATTGCCACGGCGATCAATGAGATGTCCGCCGCCGCCTCGGAAATCGCCCGCAATGCCCAGCAGACCGCCGATGCCGCCCAGACCGCCGATTCCGACGCGCGGGAGACGCTGGGCACGGTGTCCCAGTCCCGTGACGCGGTGGAGCGACTGGCGGAGGAAATCGGCAGTGCCGCCCAGGTGATCGAGCGCCTGGGCCGGGATGTGGATGAGATCACCACGGTACTGGAGGTGATCCAGGGCGTGGCCGAGCAGACCAACCTGCTGGCCCTGAATGCCGCCATCGAAGCGGCCAGGGCCGGCGAGGCGGGCCGGGGCTTTGCGGTGGTAGCCGATGAGGTCCGTAACCTGGCCCAGCGTACCCAGAAGAGTACCGGCGAGGTGGGTGCCGTGATCGAGCGGCTCCAGGCCGGGGCCAGCGAGGCGGTGCGGGTGATGGAGGCTTCAACGGAAGTGTCCTCGGAGAGCACGGCGAAGGCCCAGCATGCCATGGACGCCCTGGACCGGATTGCCTCTGCGATTACCTCCATCAACGAGATGACGTCCCAGATCGCTACCGCGTCGGAGGAACAGACCTCGGTCACGGAGGAACTGAACAGCTCGATCACCCGCATCGCGGAGAAGGGTCAGGATGCTGCTGCGGCGGCGTCCGAGAACGACCAGTACAGCAACCGGATTGATTCGGTGGCGTCGGACCTGAACGACAAGGTCCGGCGTTTCCGGGTCTGACCGGCGGGCGGGGAATGGTCGTCTTACGGCCTATCCCGCAGAGAAAGGCCGTTGGAGATCCGTTGCTGAAGGGTCTCCAGTACTTCCCGACCGATGGGGATGGAGTCGTCGCTGAGGAGCGGATTCTTCAGCACCAGCAGTTTACGCTGACCCAGATTCAGCGACTCCACGGCGCGGCCGTAGTAGGTGGCCAGGTGCAGGGCAAAACTGCCATCGGAAATGGCCCTTTCCAGGCCGAGCTGGATCCTCTGGGCAGTATCGTGATCCCCCGGCCCGACAAAGAAGTAGGATGGCATGGGGTAGGCCAGCAACAGGTTGGGCTCGATCACCAGCCTGCCGTCGTTCACCCGTTCCAGGTCAAACAGCACTTCGCTCACGCCCCGGGCAAAGCAGTCAAACCGCTCCCGCTGCAGCATGGTAAAGAGGGTTTCGAATCGGGTATTGGTGATCACCCGGACACCGTTGGCCTTCAGGATCTCGCTGTCCGGCCAGTGGGTGCCCTGGCCGACGCTGATACCTTTCTCCACCAGGTCGTCCAGGTCCTCCACCTCCCGGAACCGTGGCAGGCTGTCCTGCCTGACCACGCAGACCCGCAGGCCAAGTAACCCGCCGTCAATGGGCAGGGGAATGGCGTAGAGGTTGTCCTCCCGATCAGGAGAGGTCGCCACATTGGCGATGTTGACCAGTCTCTCGTCCGGCTCCTGGAGTTCCACCAGGGCGCGCCCCTGGACCATTTCCGGCGATCGCAGGATCCGGTACGGGCCATACTCCGGGGTCTTGTCGAAGGCCAGCCGCAGTACCGCCAGTACGGCCGGGCTGTCGTAGTTGCGATACCAGAGGCGATAGACGGTTGGGTCGGTACTGTCCCGGGCGGCGGACAACAGGTCGCCGGTGGGTATGATTATCAGCAGGGCAAGGAGTACAACACGCTGGAGTTTACAGGATCCTGGTTGGGCCATTGGGTCTTCCGAACTGCTGGGCGGTACGCGCACACTGCGGCATCGAATTATTCGTTATTCAGACAGTGTAGTCGTTTTCCCGCCATTGCAGCAGATGTCGTGCAAAAACACGTATTTCCGTCGTTGCCGCGGCTATGAACGTGGCGGAAGACTGTCCAGTACCGCCAGGAAAATGGCCCCGTAGCGCTCCAGCTTGGCGCTGCCAACACCGCTGACTTCCGACATTTCCTCCAGAGTGGCCGGCCGCCGATCCAGGATCTCCATCAGGGTGGTGTCGTGGAAGATGACAAAGGGTGGCACGCCCTGTTCGTCCGCCAGTTCCTTGCGTTTCTGTCTGAGAGCTTCCCAGCCTTCCGGATCTGTGATGGACTGGGTGCGGGAGCTGCGGTCGTTGTCCTGGCGCCGGGTCACCTTGCGTTCCGGATCCCGGCGAAGCTCCAGGGCGGTGTCGCCCCGCAGCACCGGGCGACAGATTTCGGTGAGCTGGAGAGCGCCGTATCCCTCCGGATCGGCCCGCAGGTAGCCATTGGCCACCAGTTGCCGGAACACGGATTTCCACTGGTTGACGGACAGCTCGGTACCAATGCCCCAGGTGGTCAGGGTCTGGTGCCCGGCCTGCCGGATACGGTCGTTTTCCGATCCCCGCAGTACATCGATCACGTAGTTGACACCAAAGCGCTGCCCGGTCCGGTAGACACAGGACAGGGCCTTGCGCACCGCTTCGGTGCCATCCCAGGTTTCCGGGGGGACCAGACAGGTGTCGCAGTTGCCGCAGGGTGTTTCCAACTGGTCGCCGAAGTAGCGCAGCAGGGCCTGGCGACGGCAGGTGGTGATCTCGCAGAGGCCCAGCATGGCGTCCAGTTTCTGGCGCTCCACCCGCTTGAAGTGGTCATTGCCCTGGGAGCCCTCCAGCATCTGGCGCAGCTTGATCACATCCTGCAGACCGTAGACCATCCACGCAGTGGATGGGTTGCCATCCCGACCGGCGCGACCGGTTTCCTGGTAGTAGGCTTCCAGGCTCTTGGGCAGGTCCATGTGGGCCACGAAGCGGACGTCCGGCTTGTCGATACCCATGCCAAAGGCAATGGTGGCCACCACGATCACGCCGTCCTCCCGCAGGAAGCGTTCCTGGTTGCGGGCCCGCTCCTCGGCGGCCAGCCCCGCATGGTAGGGAAGGGCGGTGTAGCCTTTCTGTTGCAACAGCCGGGCAGTGGCGTCCACCTTGTTGCGGGACAGACAGTACACAATGCCGGAATCGTCCGGGTGCTCGGCCTTGATGAAGTCCAGCAACTGCTTGTTGGCATTGGTCTTCGGCGCAATGCGGTACTGGATATTGGGACGGTCGAAACCGCTGATATAGTGTCGCGCGTCGGTGAGGGACAGGCGTTCGGCAATTTCCTTGCGGGTGCGTTCGTCGGCAGTGGCGGTCAGCGCGATGCGGGGCACGTGGGCGAAGCGCTCCGCCAGGATGCTCAGGCCCAGGTAGTCGGAGCGGAAATCGTGCCCCCACTGGGAAACGCAGTGGGCTTCGTCAATGGCGAACAGGGACAGGGATGCCTCTTCCAGCAGACTCAGGGTACGGGGTTGCAGCAACCGCTCCGGCGCACAATACAGCAGGTCCAGTTCCCCCCGCAGTAGCGCGTTCTCCGCGTCCATGGCCTGCTCCATGCCCATGGTGGAGTTCAGGAAGGCGGCCCGCACCCCCAGTTGTTGCAGCGCGGCCACCTGGTCCTGCATCAGGGCAATCAGGGGTGAGATGACAATGCCGGTTCCCGGCCGGACCATGGCGGGAATCTGGTAGCACAGGGACTTGCCGCCGCCAGTGGGCATCAGCACCAGCGCGTTGCCACCACTGACCAGCTCCCGGACGATATCGCCCTGCAGGGGGCGGAAGGACTCGTAGCCGAATACCTCGTGCAGCACCTGTTCCGGGCTGGCGGAGGGGGTCACCGGCTTTTCGGGGCTGAGCTGGTCGAAGTCGGTGTAGGAGTCCATGGAGGCTTGCCGGGTTCGTGAATGAACGCGGGATGATATCAGAATGGGGAATGGTTGTCGGGAGGAGGCATCCGCGGCGCTGCCGCGATACAATAACGCGGTTTTTCGCACCGGCCAGCCGGGCCGGGCCTGGTTTATTTGACAAAAAAGGCAACAAAAACAGGATTCTAATGCAGGAATTTGATGCCATACGTCCCTATGGGGACGACGAGGTCGAAGGCGCCGTACGGCGGTTGTCCAACGACCCGGATTTCTTGTTGATGGTGGGACGGTTCCGCTCCCCCATGTTTGCCCGCTGGCTTCCGGGCCTGCTTCGCAAGCGCGTGAAAAGCTGGTTGAAGAAGGAATTCGGCAATGCCCGGACCATCCGGGATGTCCAGTTACGGGTGCAGGCGTACGTGACCGACCTGGTGGAGCGCACCACCACCCGCCTGACCTCGTCAGGCCTGGAGCGGCTGGACCGCAACACCCCGTACCTCTTTGTCTGCAACCACCGGGATATCGTGTTTGACCCGATGGTGGTCAACCATCTGTTACACCTGAACGGTTTCGAGACCACCCGCATCGCCATCGGTGACAATCTGCTCAAGAATCCGGTGTTCGCCGAGATGATGCGCCTGAACAAGAGCTTTGTGGTACAGCGGGACATCCAGAGCCCCCGGGAAATGCGGCAGGTGTTCCTGACCCTGTCCGGGTTCATCAATCACAGCCTGGATGATGGGCACAGTATCTGGATTGCCCAGCGGGAAGGGCGCGCCAAGGATGGGGTGGACCAGACTGATCCCGCCATCATCAAGATGTTCTACATGAGCCGCAAGAAGGAGGGGCTGGACTTTGCCGAGGCCATGAACCGCATGCGTATCGTGCCGGTGTCCATCGCCTACGAGTACGACCCATGTGACGTGGACAAGGCCCGGGAGCTGGAAACCCGGGAACGGACCGGCACCTACACCAAGGCGGAGAACGAGGATTCCGAGCAGATCGTCAAGGGGCTGACCGGCTTCAAGGGCCATGTGCATGTGCACTTCGGCTCGCCGATCAGCGAATCGCCCGACAATCCGAAGGACCTGGCGGGCCTGATCGATACCGAGATCCGTGCCAATTACCACCTGCATGCCTCCAACCTGGTGGCCTATAACATGAAGGGGGTGCACCCGGCGGCCCACGATACCCCGGATGTGGTCGGCGAGGAGGTGGTGACCGCCGAGAGCTGGACCCCGGCGGAGCTGGAAGCGGCGGAAGAGGAACTGGAGCGCCGCATCGAGGCCTGCGACGAGGCCATCCGCCCCTACCTGATTTCCATGTATGCCAACCCGGTGCTGAGTTCGCTCAATGCCCTGGAGGCAAAGGACCAATCATCCGACTGACCTTCTGCCAACTGACATTTACCGACTGATTGCGAGGTGTTATGAACCAACTCGAGTATCTCCAGCAGGACACCGGCGAGAATCCGGATGCGTCCGTTATCTGGCTCCACGGCCTGGGCGCAAACGGCCATGACTTTGAGCCGGTGGTACCGGAACTGGGTCTGCCAAAGAATGCATCGGTCCGTTTTATCTTTCCCCATGCCCCGGAAATACCGGTGACCATCAATGGCGGCATCCGCATGCCGGCCTGGTATGACATCAAGTCGCTGGAACTGGGCCGCACCGTGGACAAGGACCAGCTGGTGGCCTCCGCCCAGGCGGTGGCGGCCCTGGTGGAGCAGGAAATCGAACGGGGTGTGAAGCCCGAGCGCATCGTGATTGCGGGCTTCTCCCAAGGGGGCGCGGTGGCCTACGAACTGGGCCTGAGCTACCCGAAACCCCTGGCGGGCATCCTGGCGCTGTCCACCTACTTTGCCACGGGGGATACCGTGCAGTGTTCCGACGCCAACCGAAATATCCCCATCAGCGTGCATCATGGCACCCATGACCCCATGATTCCGGAGGCCCTGGGCCGGGCATCCGTGGAAAAGCTGCAGGCCATGGGCTACCAGGCGGACTACCGGACCTGGCCCATGGAGCATGCCGTGTGCCTGGAGGAGATCCACGCCATCGGCGAGTTCCTGCGGAATACCCTGAGCCTGTGAACCACTTCTGTCACCTGTTCCTGGCCCGTCCGACGGTGGAATCCCGGGTGGGCAACCTGCTCGGGGATTTCGCCCGGGGGCTGGATAGCCGTGACCTGCCGGAGCAGGTGAGGGAAGGCCTGGAACACCACCGGGCGGTGGATGCTTTCACCGATTCCCATCCGGAGGTACTGGCCAGCAAGGCCTGTTTCTCCGCTGGCCGGCGCCGGTTTGCGGGCATCGCCCTGGACATTCTCTTCGACCATTACTTGCTGCGCCACTGGGATCGATTTGGTCATACCGATAAAGATAATTTCATCAGTGAATTATATGCGGATCTTGAAGCTGGACATCACTTGATGCCGCCGTCCATGGAGCAGGTCACCCGGCGTATGGTGGCGTATGACTGGTTCAAGGCCTATGAGGACCTGGAGACGGTGGGCCAGGCCATGGACCGTGTGGCCAGCCGTATCCGGTTCCGCCATGGTTTCGCGGGTGTGATTGACGAAATCCGCCCGATGGACGACGAGCTGGAAGCCCGCTTCCTGGCGTTCTTTCCAGACCTGCTGGCGTTCAGTCGTTCCAGGCTCGACCCGTAACCTGAATGGCCGCTATCGGGCTGTCCCGGGGCATGCGCCAAGAAATACGACAGATGACATGCCGGTGCAGTTTGCTATCGTAGGCGCATTCTCACCGTATCCGGGCAGGTCGGTGTGACCCGCAAGGAATCCACTTCCCAGGGAGTCGGGCATGTTTACCAGACTGGAATCGCTGCGCGGGCTGGCCGCGATCATGGTGGTGATCTACCACACTCCCTTCTATATCCAGCAACCATCCCTCGCCCTGATCCGTAACAGCTACCTGTTCGTTGACCTGTTCTTTGTGCTCTCCGGTTTCGTCATGGCCTATGCCTATGGCGACAAAATTCGTGGGGGTATGGGCTTCGGCCAGTACATTGCCCTTCGCCTGGGGCGCCTGTACCCGCTGCACCTGTTCACGCTGCTGCTCTGGGTGCCCTATGTGCTGATCAAGCAATACCTCTATGAAACCGGCTTTGGTGGTACCAGCCAGCTAGATGAGAACAACCTGTTCACCTTTACCACCAACCTGCTGATGATCCATGGGCTGGGGGTTAACGAGTCCCTGAGCTGGAACCAGCCAAGCTGGAGTATCAGTACGGAGTTCTTCGCCTACATCGTGTTCTTCGTGACCGCCATTACCGTGGATCGCGGGCGGAGGCTGTGGGTGCCGCTGGCCTTGTCGACCGGGCTGTACGCCGTGATCTTCCTGGTGATCCAGCCCGAACAGCTGAAGATCACCTACGACCACGGTTTCGTACGCTGCCTGGCGGCATTCTATCTGGGGGTGTTCGTCTACCGCCTGAAAGCCCATGGCACCCTGGACAAGCTGTCGTTCGGGCCCCTTTCGGTGGTGGAGTTGCTGACCATGGCCGCCATCATCGTGTCCGTCTCCCTCTCCGGCAACAGCCATGCGGCGATCATGGTGGCCATACTCAGTTTTGCCCTGGCGGTGTTCGTGTTTGCCACCCGCAACGGCGGCGCGGTCAGTCGACTGCTGGACATCGACCTGGTGCGCAAGATCGGAGTGTGGTCGTTCTCCATCTACATGACCCACCGCCTGATCCAGTTTGGCGTCTCCAATGTGTTCGAGTTCATCCTGAAGATTGACCCCAGCGAACCGATGGGATGGCCGTCGGTGCCCCTGAACCTGCTGTTGCTGGTGGTGGTGATCGGGTTCTCCCGCTATACCTACGAATGGGTGGAGAAACCCTGCCGGGACTGGGTCAAACACCGGGTCCAGCAGCGGGACCCGCAAAAGGCGGCGGCCTGACAGGGCGCACCGGTCGGGCCAGGTACAGGGTCGGAGACCTGACTGGAGCACCCCTGGTAACGCCGTTCAGGTCAGCAGGGTCTTCACTTCCCGGCTGTCGCTGGCGAAGAGAACGCCCGCCTCACGCATATCGGTCAGCGCCTTTTCAACGGACGCGTCGGCAATACCCCGGCTGGCGGCCAGGTTGAGGATGACTTCGAAACCTGCGCCCCTGAGCTGCATGACGGTGGTGGCCACGCAGTAGTCCAGGGCCAGCCCGCCCACGATTACCGTGGTCACGCCCTTGCTCTTCAGGAATTCGATGACGCCGGTGCTGCGGGTGTCGCCCAGGTCGTGGTAGCAGGCCCCGTAGGGGTGGCAGTCCACATCCAACCCCTTGCTGACCATGAAGTCATAGCCGGTAATGGGGTGGGGCAGGCCATCCAGCAACTCGAAGCCCCGGGTGCCCATCATGGCGTGACGGGGCCAGCGGATGTCGATATTGTCGCCTTCCACCGGGGAGAAGACGTCGGCCGGGTCGTCGGCAATCCACCGGGCGTTGTCCGGGTGGGCATCCCGTGAGCCGATCCGGAACCGGGCCAGGGCGGCGTTGGCGTTCAGTTCGTCGACGATTTCATCACCGCCGGGCACTGGCAACTCGTCGGGGCACAGGGGAGTGAAGGTTTTCTGGGCATCCACATCGAAGGCAGCGATTATTCTGCTCATGGCATTTCCTCCCTTGGTCAGTTGGACGGAGCGGCTACAAAGGGCCCCATGGCGGCGGGTGGATCCGCGCGCTTGTGTTCCGTCCTCAGGTACTGCGCCTTGATCCTGCGCAGGTCGTCGTCGGCAATGTCCTTTCCTTCCAGGAAATCGTCGATCACGTCATAGGGCATTCCCAGGGCCTCTTCATCGCAGCGTTGTGGCCGCAGGTCCTCAAGGTCGGCCGTGGCCGGTTTCTTGTAGAGTTCCGGACCGGCGCCCAGGGCCTTGGCCAGCAGGCGCACCTGGCGCTTGTTCAGGCCCCGCAGTGGCAGCAGGTCGCAGGCGCCGTCGCCCCACTTGGTGAAGAAGCCGGTCACCGCTTCGGCGTTGTGGTCGGTACCCACCACCAGGCCATTGTTCAGGGCGGCGATCTCGTACTGCACGGTCATGCGGACCCGGGCCTTGACGTTACCCCGTTCGAAGTCGAGGCTGGCCTCCGCCGGACGCTGGCCAGAATCTTCGGCGGCGCCGATCACCGCACCGTGTAGCGCATCGACGGCCGGGCGGATGTCCACGGTGTCGGTCCGGTCAGGGCGGATAAAGCTGATGGAGGCCCGGGCGTCGCTCTCATCGGCCTGGGTACCGTAGGGCAGGCGTACCGCGATAAAGGTGGCGTCGGGATCGTCCGCCTTCAGGCCCTCAATGGCCAACTGGCAGAGTCGCCCGGCCACCAGCGAATCTACACCACCGCTAATACCCAGCACCAGGTGGTTGCGACCGGCATTGCGCAGGGTCTGCTGCAGGAAGGCCACACGTGTATCGATCTCCTGCTGCCAGTTCCGTTCCTCCGTCGGCTGGACGGCCCATTCCCGGAGGATATCCGCTGCGGTCAAGGTCGTGTTGTCGCTCATCATTGTCTCCTTACTCCACGTTGAACCGGGCCTTGAGGTTGGCCAGGTAGACCGGGTCATTGCACATGCTCTTGCCCGGTTCGTCACTGATTTTCGCCACCGGCATGCCGTCGCATTCCACCATTTTCATCACGATGTTCAGGGGCCGGTACGCCTCGCCGTCGGGCCGGGTGAAGTCACCCAGGTCGTTGGTCAGGAAGGTACCGATGCCGAAGCTGGTCTGTATCCGTCCCTGGAAGTGCTCGGCGATATCCAGCGCCCGGTCGAAGTCGAGGCTGTCACTGAACACCAGGGTCTTGGTCTTCGGGTCGATGCCGAAATCCTGGTAGTGGCGGATGAACTTCTCGCCCCACACGAACGGGTCACCGCTGTCATGACGTACCCCGGAGAACAGAACGGAGAAGAGGTAGTCGAAGTCCTTCAGGAAGGCATCGGTGGTGATGCAGTCTGTAAGGGCAACCCCGAGTCGGCCCCGGTAGACCTGGTTCCAGACTTCCAGCGCCTCCTTCTGGGAGCGGGACACATTCACGAACGCCTGGTGGGCCTGCAGGTACTCGTGGGCCATGGTGCCGATTGGTGTCAGGCCGTATTCCCGGGCCAGGTGGTAGTTGCTGGTACCAATGAAATTGTCCGGCATGGTACGGGTCAGGTAGGCCACCACATCCCGCTGTACGTTATAGGAGAATCTCCGGCGGGTGCCGAAATCCGCAAACCGGAAGTGGCTGATCCGGCGGCGCTCCAGCTCCGACTGCAGGTGGGCCACCTTGCGGTAGAGCACTTCCCGGAACACTTCCTCGTCCACCATGCCGTAGCGGTTCCGGTTACGGACCTCGCTGACAACCGCCAGTACCGGAATCTCGAACAGGATGGTGTAGAGCCAGGGGCCCTCCGCCCGGATCACCAGCTCGCCGTTCTCCACCCGCACGGTGACATAGCGGCGGGGATCAAAGCGGAACTGGCGCAGGAAGTCGATGTACGCCGGTTTCAGGAAGGGGATGCGGCTCAGGTACCGGAGTTGGTCGTCGGTGAAGGTGACACCTTCCAGGGCGTAGATGCCTTCACGGATCTCGCCGGCAAACGCCGCCAGGTTTTCGTCCGTACGGCAGCGGAATTCGTACTTCACGTGTATGGCCGCGTACTTCTCGAACACCACCTGCTGCATGTGCAGTTTGTAGGCGTCGGTGTCCATGGCACTGGTGATCAGTTGGTCACGGAACAGTTCCTTGCTGACGGTGGTGTTCATGCCTTTAGCTTCCTTTCGTCAATTCATTTGACTATTAATCTATAGCGCTGGCTTTAAATTGTCAAACAGTTTGACTAAAAAATCTGGATTGCTATCCTGTGGTCTGTCACAACGCCAACCGGAGACACTGAATGGTCGTTACCCTCGACTTTATCTGCCTGCGCCTGAACCCGGATTCCGGGCAACCGGAAGTGATGCTCCAGCAACGCCAGCGGGGGCCAGAAAAAGGCCGTGACGCCCTGGTGGGGGGCTGGGTCTGGGAGCAGCCGGCGGAAGAGGGGGGTGAGTTCGACCGGACCCTGGACGATGCGGTGATTCGCATCATGCAGCACAAGGTCGGGGTGATGCCCAGCTACCTGGAGCAGGTGAGGGCGGAAGGTAGCCTCCACCGGGATCCGGCGCTGGGGTGGTCGGTCACCATTCCCCATCTGTGTCTGTTCAACCGGGACGACACCGAGTCATTGCAGACCCGGGAAGGCATTCGCTGGGCCCCGCTGGCGTCGATCCTCGAGGGTGGGTGCCCCTTGCCGTTCGATCATCGCACGCTGGTGGCCAACGCCTACGAGGCGTTCCTCAACAAGATCAAGTACTCGTCACTCCTGCTCTACCTGTTACCGGAGAAGGTGGCGGTCAGCCAGATTGTGGATGCCTATGACACCTTCGGCATCCGGGTGACCAAGCAGACGGTGTTCAGCCGATGGGTCAATCCCGGCTTGTTGGTGGATACCGGCGAGAAAAAGTCCCTGGGTGCCCGGGGACAGGCTTCCAAGCTCTACCGTCTCGAGGAACGTTCCCTGTCCTATTTCGACAGTGAGATTGGCAAGAGTTATGGCGCGCGGTCAGCCAGGACGGCTACCACGGATTGAGTGATAAAAATCGGGAAAGGGAGCAGGGTGGGAATGGCCACCCTGCCGCAATGGTTTGTGAGGACAGGACGGGCTCCTAGTACTGGTCCTTCATATCCTTCCTGGGCCCCTCATGGAGTTCTTCAGGGGATACGGAGCCGTCACCGTCCCTGTCGTAGTCCATCATCATCGCCTCGCCAGGGTCGTCGGCGTCTTCATAATCATTGCCGGCTGCAGAGGCACCCCACACATTCAATTCGTCCTCGGAGAGCTGGCCATCGTCATTCCGGTCCAGCTCATCAAACCTGGGATACCCCTCTCCCTGGCTGGCGGAGATTCCTGGTTCCCCGCTGGCACCTTCCGTTGCCATGTCTCCGTTCATTCCGGTATCCGCAATGACGGGCGTCATCAGAAATGCGGCGGCAATGGAGCCTGGAATAATCAGCTTCTTGATCATAACTACCGTCCTCTCTTGCCTTGTCAGGAAACGGGGCACGTGTGCCCCGTTATCTGTTCCAACCGTTCTACGGCCTGGCGATGCAGGCCGGATGGCTACCAGGGACAAAGCGAAGATCGAACCAGTCTGATGGGGTAACGTCCGGTTATCCTTATAAATCAAATGGATATGGAGTATTATTAAGGTGTTTTGCAACCCTGAAAGGCACAACTTGCTGTTATGGATCGGTAATGGTTACCGATGGCCCGGTCACCTTTACGGATACTGGCGGGACAGGCGGTCATTCCGGGCATCACCTGAACAACCCTTAATCGTTCCCGGCGGAACAGCGACTGCGGGCGGGCACACACAATATTCCGGTAGCAAAATGAACGGTTTAAGAGCAATCCCTGGAGAACAGGATGTTAATGCTGGTGAACTTTTGGCGCCGGGGCCGCCGTACCCACGTTGACTTTAGTGTGAACCGCTCCCATATTTTTGTGTAAAAACCACATATAAACAGTAAGTTGCACATTGCTGTGTGTCGCTTATAAATACCCCTTTTCAGAGGTTGTAGAGCGAATCCGTGGTTGTCCCGATCAAAGGAGGCCGTCCCATGAAGCTGGTGGATTCAGAGACCCCGGTTGCCACTTCCGAAAGCGTCCAGGGCCATTCACGCCCAGCCAGGCCCATCCCCATCGACAGGCGTCGTCGGCAGGACCGTCCGACCACCCGGGACATTGAGGCTTTCGAAATACTTCTGGCGGGCACCAGCCGTACAAGGTCCATGGTAACCGAGATTCGCCGTGTGGCACCCACCACCGCGACCGTCCTCATAACCGGAGAAACCGGGACCGGAAAGGAGATTGCGGCCAGGGCCATCCATCGATTCAGCCGGAGAGGGGACGGCCCCTTTGTCGCCGTCAATTGCGGGGCGATTTCTCCGCTGTTGATTGAAAGCGAGCTGTTCGGGCATGAAAAGGGCAGCTTTACCGGCGCCCTGAAGGAACATCGCGGTGTTTTCGAGCAGGCTGAAGGGGGAACGTTGTTTCTCGACGAAATCACCGAAATGCCCGTGGAGCTACAGGTCAAGCTGCTGCGGGTCCTGGAATCCGGCCGGTTTATCCGGGTCGGGGGTGATCGCTGCGTATTCCAGACCAAGGTTGCCACTGATTCCAGACGAAGCCTGCCACCCAT
>NZ_JAVVLT010000101.1:0-36193 GCF_036224885.1 Marinobacter sp. OP 3.4 | reverse complement strand
ACTCGCGACCCCAACCTTGGCAAGGTTGTGCTCTACCAACTGAGCTATTCCCGCTGGTTGTTGAGGGGCGTTGCCCTTCAACGGCTGCGTATTCTACCGATAGGACCGACGCCGTCAACCGTTTTTATGAAATTTTCTTTGCATGGCCAACAACCAGATCCGTCACCTGTCAAGCCATGCAGTGTGCTGCTCATGCCTGCCCATAGGTACTGGCTCCGGCCCCCAGGTAATCCCGCTCCTCCGGTGTCGATGGCCGCTTTAGTGCCCCATTTCGATGGGGAAAGCGACCAAACCGCTCGATCACCGCGCGATGCTGTCGGGCGGACTCCAGGAAGCTGCCGAGGAAGGCACCCAGCGGGCCGTCCGTGGAGGCAGCCAACTGGTCATACAGCTCTACCGACCGGTCCTGGTGGGCCAGCTTTTCGGAATGCTGTAATGGCATGTACAGGAACGCCCGCTGGATGGGCACCAACCGGACATCGGCCCCGGCCTCCAGCCCTTCCAGGCACAGACGAATGGCCTGGGCGTCGTTGGAGAATGCCATGGCGCCGCCACGGTGAATGTTCCGGGTGAACTGATCCAGCAGGATGATCTCCGCCAGCCGTCCCCCGGGTTCGGTCCGCCATTGTTCCAGGCCATTCTCCGAGGCAAACAGGACCATGGACAGGAATCGCCGGCGGATTTCCTGATCAAAGGCCCGGGAGGAACGGAACCAGCGCTCCCGGTGCTCCCGGTCCGGCAGCCCATGTTCATCCAATGGGCCAAACCAGAAATCCAGAAGTTCATGCCATGCGAACATAACACCTCCGGTTACTGTTGAAATTCGCAGTCGTAACCTCGCAGTTATACACTGATTGAGGTCGCATCCAAAGGAGCAGATTATCCATGACGGCACCCACACGGATCCTTTTACTGGCCCATGGCAGCAGCGACCAGCGCTGGTGTCAGACGTTTGAGGCCCTGGCCGCCCCTACCCTGGCGTCCCTGCCCGAGGCCCGCGTGGCCTATATGGAGCTGGCAGAGCCATCGCTGGAAACCGAAGTCCGGGAGGCCGTTACCGACGGCGTTGCCAACATCCAGGTGGTGCCCCTGTTCCTGGCGGCCGGTCGTCATCTGCGCAAGGATGTGCCCGCCATGCTGGAGGATTACCGCCAGCGTTATGGGGTGGACATCACCCTGCTGCCACCCATCGGAGAAGATCCCCGCCTGGGCCTTGCCCTGAGGGACATCGTCCAGGGGACCCTGGAGGAGACCCATGACTGACAGACACATACTGGTCACCGGCGGCACAGGCTTTATCGGCCGAGTACTCTGCCCGGAACTGCTCAATGCCGGCTACCAGGTGGATGTGCTGAGCCGACAGTCCCCAAAGGACGTGCGGGCAATCTGCGGACAGGTAACCCCGATCGGGAGCCTGACGGATATTGGCGAAGGATCCGACTATGACGCCGTTGTTAACCTCGCCGGCGAAGGCATTGCCGAAAAACGCTGGACCGACCATCGCAAACAGGTACTGCGGGACAGCCGGATCGCCCTGACCCGGGAACTGGTGTCCGCCCTGCTGCGCTGCGACCGGCTGCCTTCGGTCCTGGTATCGGGCTCCGCCGTGGGGTACTACGGCGCCCAGGGCGATACCACGGTGAATGAGGACGCCGTCCCCCATGATGAATTCAGCCACCGGCTGTGTGCCGACTGGGAGAAAGCCGCGTCGGCGCTGGCCGATAGGGGTGTTCGGGTATGCTATTCACGGACCGGGATTGTCGTCGGACCGAATGGTGGCTTTCTGGAGCGTATGGTGTTGCCTTTCAAGCTTGGTCTGGGCGGGCGCATCGGCGATGGGCAGCAGTATATGCCCTGGGTCCACCGGCGGGATGTGGTCAACGCCATCCTGTGGATGCTGACCACGGACAGCGCCAGCGGTGCCTACAATGTGGTCAGCCCGAATCCGGCGACCAACAGTGGCTTTACGAACACCCTGGCGAGGGTGCTCTCCCGCCCGGCGATATTCCCCGTGCCCGCGCTGGTGCTGAAGCTGGCCCTGGGAGAAATGTCCCGGCTGCTGCTGACCGGCCAGAGAGCCGTTCCCGAACGCCTGGAACAGGCGGGGTTCCGCTTCACCTACCCGGAACTGGAGCCCGCCCTCAAGAACGCCCTGGGTAAGTAAGGTCAAAAAAATCGGCATTTTTTCACGGCCAACCGTTGACAGCTGCGGGGCGCATTCTTAATATACGCGCCACCTCGACGAGGCAAGGTTTTTGAGGAATGCGTCCCCTTCGTCTAGTGGCCCAGGACTCCGCCCTTTCACGGCGGCAACAGGGGTTCGAACCCCCTAGGGGACGCCAATTTGGCAACACGGTTTAGTCCACCGGGTTGCCAGCATCAAAACCGCCTTCGGGCGGTTTTTTTGTGTCTGGACGCTTCTCGGAGTCTGTTTCAGCTTTTAGTTGGGAGACTGCAACCTCGGGGCAGGGGGCCTGTTGGTAAGATTTTTGAAAACACGCCCCGCAAGTACGTCCCTGGCCGATTTTTGCTCCTGCAAAATCGGCATTCCCGCCATCCATGGCGGTCATAGAGCTCGGGTCGCGCCATCCCTGGCGCTCCACGGTTTTCAAAAACCTTCCCCACATGCCTCTTTCAGACGTGGGAGTTAACTCAATAGTTTAAGAGAGCTGGGGTGGGAAGGCTTTTCCGGACCGTCGAGCGCCAGGGACGGCGCTCGTCGAGCCCTACAGGGAGGTACTTGCCGGGCGTGTCCGTAAAAGCCTTACCGCCCCGGCTCCCGCCCCCGCAAAGTGAAGGCTGGGGCCCAAACCCTAGCGAACAGCAATAGCACCCTTGCCAACACCCTCAAAGGCCTTAACCCGCACCTCATCAGCCGGATAATCCCTCTTGATCTCGTCGGCCAGGTAGGCGGCAATCAGCTCCACCGTCGTATCCGTCTCCAGCAGCCACACCCGCCGACGGGGCAGGGTCAGCCGGAACTCCCCCTGCTCGGCATCGTACTGAAAGCTCACATACTCAGTGCCGTCCGCATCCGACCAGCTCTGGTTCAGGTCCTCGCGGGTACCAATATAGATATCCTGCCACTGCTGAGCCCAGTGCTTTTCCAGCTCCGGACTGTGGCGGCCATTGATATCGATACGGATCGGGGATCGGTGCCCATGGGCTATCCGCTGGCAGTTGCCCAAGTGCTTTTTCAGTCCGTGGACATAGTGGTAGTAGGGTCCTTCGATCAGCTCTTCACGGAGTGTGACTTCCACAGCAGTCACATTGGCCGGCAGTACCGCCTTCAGTTCCCGCTCCAGCAACCGGGCCACGGCGGACGGAACCACCTCGTGATGGTCCAGGAACACCACGGACTGCTCGGGGCCCTCATGACGGAGATGGCTGCCGTCATCCAGTTGCCAGGTCAGCTCGCCGGGGTTGTCGCCACGGTGTAGGGAATCGGACCCGGCGGGGACCACCAGGCGATGGTCCACCCGCTCGTCGATCACCCGCTTGATGGTGCGCTTCACATTGCCGAAATCGAACACCATGCCCTGCTCATCCAGCTCGCCGCCGAGCACAATGTCGGCAATCCAGCTCTCGCCCACCAGGCCACGCCGGCGATCAAGGTAGGCGAAATCGATGACAGTAAGGTTGTCGATAAACAGGTGGTTCATGGATGCATCCGGCAGGAAGACTACGATCAGATCGCATTCTATCAAACTTCGCTGCCGCCGGGATAACCCGCCGTGTCAGGAACCACCGAAACAGGGTTTTCAGAGGGGGATCAGTCCGGTCATCCACGCAACACTGAGGCCGACCGCACCCAGGCTCAGGGCCAGCACCGTCAGGTAGGCGCTACGGGAAGACGTGCGACGGCGGTTTGCGGTCAGGTCATCCAGGTGTCGGGCCACCTGTTCGGCCTGCTGCTTGGAGGCCTCAGAGGCCTGTTGCAGGGTGTCCGCCTGAAGTGATTTCCAGAAATCCTGGTCCTGGTCCCGCTGGCGGTCCAGTTCCTCCTTCAGGTGCTCGTTGCGGTCCCGGATCATCCGGTCCATGGTCTTCAGCAGGTCCTTCTGGAAACTTTCCAGGGTTTTGTCCAGCAGGGTGTTCACGTTTGCGGTTACCGCCCTGGCGATGGCCTTCTGCTGGGCATCGAGGATGGCTTCCAGGGCGTCCAGTTTTTCGTTGACCAGGGTGGTGTGCTGGTCGTTGTGTTCGTCCATGCCCTGGCGCAGGTAGCCCACCTGGTCATCGAACAGTTGCGTCAGGCGTTCGTGCAGTTGTTCGCTGATCTGGGCCTTGACCTCGGCCCGGGCGGCCATGGCCACCTGGTCCGCGCTGAGCAGGGGGATATCCGGGTCGTTGGCTGGTGGCACCTGGCTTTCCTCGCTGACCGTCACCGGCTCCGCCTCCGGCCTGCTGCGCAGCTTCTCCAGCACCCTGGAGACGCCGTCCCGGGCCGGCGGCTTGGGGAGGATCTCGTCCACCCCCATCTCCCGGGCGGTTTGCTCGAACTCGGCGGACTTGCCGGAGGTGCACATCACAATGGGGATATGGGCGGTGCCGGGGTTGTTGCGAATGGCCCTCGCGGCCTCCACGCCGTTCATGCCGGGCATCAGGTGGTCAAGAAAGATAACGTCCGGCTGCTGGGAGTTACTGAGCAGATCCAGCGCCTCTTCAGCGGAACCGGCCATGCTGACTTCCATGTTGCTGCCTTTCAGGAGCTTGCTGAGGGTAAATCGTGCAACCTTCGAGTCGTCCACCAGCAGCGCGTTCTTGATGTCCATGGGGCTGTCTCCTGGATTGGCCACCGGATGCCACGGATACCCGGCGACAAGGGGAGGGCGCCGGGCCCCGGGCATCACAATACCTAAGGGGCGATATAGGGCCAGGCAACCGGCATTCCTGTCCGGTGGCTGGTCATCGCCCGATCAGTTTACCCCGATATGGATACAAAATGTTACAGAGTGATGGGCGGAATCTTGCCGATTGCAACCTGGATCACATTTCGTCCGGTGGCACCAGGCCCTGGCTCTGGGACCAGGCCCGCATGTGGATATCGGCTTCCCGCTGGAAGGGAGACTTGAAGGGATGGATGATCACGTCGAACAGGAAAAAGAACAGACCCACGGACAGCCAGCCGGACAACAGCATGCTGATGGTGCGTGCCTGCACCTCCGGATTGGAGAGGACAAAGCTTTCCAGGTGGGGCAGCAGAGACTGCACCATCACCACCGGATTGAATTCGGCGAGCACCAGCGGTACCCAGAAGGCCAGGACCACGGGAAAGAAACCGAACGACCAGGCACCCCGAAGCAGCAGGTAGCCCAGCAGGTTGCGGATATAGCGCTGGCGCAGGCCGGGGGACCGTCTGGCCCGGGCCAGGTAGCGGCGGCGTTCGTTGTGGTAGTCGGTGGAATCGGGCACCCGCGGACGGTCCCCGCTCCGGTCGGGCCTGCTGGCCCTGCTGCGGGAAGGCGCCGTTGCAGCGACGCCGTTATTCGCTGCCCGGGACCGCGACGGTGTCTGCATCCGCGTGGTGCTGTCAGCCCGGGCCTGCGAGGGATAGTCCGTCAACTGGCTGGATGTTTCCGACATGGTCTCGGTTTCCTCAATCTGGGACGTCGCCGGGCGGGGCTTTTCAATCAGCCTTCCCGCCTCCATCATAGGGGAAATCTCACGAAGCTGATCCGCGACCGGTCACATCCGGCGCAGTATCCTCCGTTACACCGAGGATACCGTGATAATCTACATAAGACTATTCTGCCAGACGGGACAATGAGTGAATGACTGATCGCAACGAGTCCAATGTACACCCTGCCTTTGACGTACATCCTGCGTTTGAAAAGGTTCGCAGCCACCCCATCGCGGCCCTGAACCTGACCATGGAAGAGTATGTCCACCGCAAGACCCGTGCCCGGCACCTGCACATGGCGGCGGACAATGACGAGAACGTCTTCTTCGTGGCCCTGCGGACCTTTCCCATGGACTCCACCGGCGTGGCCCATATCCTGGAGCACACGGCCCTGTGCGGCAGCGAGCGCTATCCGGTACGGGACCCGTTCTTCATGATGATCCGCCGGTCCCTGAACACCTTCATGAACGCCTTTACCAGCAGCGACTGGACCGCCTACCCGTTTGCCAGCAAGAATCGCAAGGACTTTGACAACCTGTTGTCCGTCTACCTGGATTCGGTGTTCTTCTCCAAGCTTGACCCGCTGGATTTCGCCCAGGAAGGGCATCGCCTGGAGTTCGAGAAGCCGGACGACCCCACCAGCCCACTGGTGTACCGGGGCGTGGTGTACAACGAAATGAAGGGGGCCATGAGCGCGCCCACCTCCCAGCTCTGGCAGAACCTGTCCAGCCACCTGTTCCAGACCACCACCTACCATTACAACAGTGGTGGCGAGCCCGATCATATCGTCGACCTGCGCTACGATGACCTGTTGGCGTTCTACCGGCACCACTACCACCCGAGCAACGCCATTTTCTGCACCTATGGCGACATTCCTGCCCGGGAACACCACGACCGTTTCGAGGAGCTGGCCCTGTCCCGCTTCGATGCCCTGGAGGTGGATCTGCCGGTGCGGGACGAGAAACGACTGTTCTCGCCGCTGCGGGTGGAGCAGGGGTATGCCGTCAGCGCCGGCGAGCCCACCGAGCGCAAGACCCATATGGTGATGGGCTGGCTGCTGGGGCACAGCTTTGATCTGCAGCAGAACCTGGAAGCGCAACTGGTGACCAATGTGCTGCTGGAGAACAGTGCCTCCCCGCTGATGCATGCCCTGGAGACCACGGATATCGCGGCGGCGCCGTCGCCGATGTGTGGACTGGAGGATTCCAACCGGGAGATGACCTTTGTCTGCGGTATCGAGGGTACCGAGCCGGAGCGCCGGGATGACCTGGAAGCCCTGATCGAAGGGGTACTCAACAAGGTGGCGGAGGACGGCGTTCCCCTGGACCGCCTGGAGGCCATCCTGCACCAGCTTGAACTGCACCAGCGGGAGATAGCCGGTGACAGCTTCCCCTATGGCCTGCAACTGATCATGTCCGCCATTTCCCCCATGGTGCATGGTGGCGATCCGGTGGAACTGCTGGACCTGGAGCCGGTGCTGGAGACCATGCGAGAGAAGATCCGCGATCCGGGCTATGTGCCCGGCCTGATCCGTCGCCTGCTGATTGACAACCCCCACCGGGTCACGCTGACCCTGCGGCCGGATGACCAGCTTGAGAACCGCCGCCAGGAAGCCATCCGCGAAGCCCTGGCCCGTCGCAAGGAACAGCTCAGCGACGAGGACAGGCAGCAGATCGTTGAGCGCGCCCGGGCCCTGGAGGAGCGCCAGCACCGCAAGGACGACGACTCCATCCTGCCCAAGGTGGACCTGAGCGACGTGCCGCTGAAGACGCATTTCCCGGAGGGGCGGAACCTGGAGGCCTTCCCCGCCGCCCTCTACGCCCAGGGCACCAACGGCCTGGTCTACGAGCAGGCGATCTTCCGCCTGCCGACCCTGTCCCGGGACGAACTGCTGATGCTGCCGCTATACACCACCATCCTCACCGAGGTGGGCTGTGGTGACCTGGATTACCTGCAGATGCAGGACCGGATCTCCGCCTGCAGCGGCGGAATCGGTGCCAGCGTTTCCGCCCGTGGCAGTGTGGACGACGTACAGACCCTGGACGGTTACATGATCCTCAGCGGCAAGGCCCTGGCCCGGAACCGCAAGGCGCTGTCGGAGCTGCTGCGGGACGTATACGACAACGCCCGCTTTGACGAGAAGGGTCGAATACGGGAACTGGTGGCGCAGATCCGTGCCCGCCGGGAACAGGCGGTGACCGGCAGTGGCCATGGCCTCGCCATGAGCGCCGCCTCCCAGGGCCATAGCCCCGGCGCCTGGCTGTCCTTCCGCCTGGCGGGCCTGGCGGGCATCAAAGGAACCAAGGAACTGGACGATACCCTCAACGACGAGGCCGCGCTGGACAAGCTGTGCCAGGACCTGGCCAGCCTGCACCAGCGTTTCCGCCAGCAGCAGCGCCAGTTCCTGCTGGTGGCCGAGGAGGAGCACCTGGAGGCCATGGCCGATGGTGTCAGTGGCCTCTGGCCGGAGGCGCCGGAGACCCGGGGTGAGCAGTGGCAGATCGAGCCGGTCAGCTATGACACCCGGGAAGCCTGGCTCACCTCAACCCAGGTGAATTTCTGCGCCCGGGCCTACCCCACGGTGGCGCCGGATCATCCCGATGCCGCCGCGCTCACGGTGCTGGGCGGGTTCCTGCGCAATGGCTTCCTGCACCGGGCGATCCGGGAGCAGGGTGGCGCCTACGGGGGCGGTGCCGGGCAGGATAACGTCAACGGTACCTTCCGCTTCTTCTCCTACCGGGATCCGCGCCTGGGCGAGACCCTGGACGATTTCGATGCCTCGCTGGCGTGGCTGCAGGAGACCGACCACGGTCAACAGGAGCTTGAAGAGGCCGTGCTGGGGGTGATCAGCCAGCTGGACAAGCCACGGTCACCGGCGGGCGAAGCCCGTCACGCCTTCCACAGCCGTCTGTTTGGTCGCTCCCCGGAACAACAGGAGCGTTTCCGCAAGCGGGTGCTGGCGGTTACCGTGGATGATCTCAGGCGTGTGGCCGGTGACTGGCTGCGTCCCGAGAAGGCCAGCACCGCGGTCATCACCAGTCATGACAGCCGGGATGACGTCACCCGCCTCGGGCTGGACATCCACGAACTCTGATGCCTACCGCCCGTCCCCGCGCCTGTCACCCGAGGCGGGGACGGGCAAGCCTTCCTCTGTCTCGCTTGCCCTACCGCAGACGCTTGAGCCCGGTGGTCACCATGATGCGGGTGGAGATTTCCTCCACCGAGTAGGCCGTGGTGTTCAGGTAGGGTATGCGTTCCCGCCGGTACATGGTCTCGATCTCCTCCACCTCGTGCATGCACTGTTTGATGGATGAGTAGCGGGAGTTCGGGCGCCGTTCATTACGGATCACCGCAAGCCGTTCCGGGTCGATGGTGAGGCCGAAGATCTTGGTGCGGTGGGGACGCAGCACCTCCGGTAACTGCTGACCGTCCAGGTCTTCCTCGGTAATCGGGTAGTTGGCCGCTTTCACACCATACTGCAGGGCCAGGTACAGGCAGGTGGGTGTCTTGCCGGAGCGGGAGGCGCCCACCAGGATCAGGTCCGCCTCGTCGTAGTAGCGGGTGCGGGCGCCGTCATCATTGTCCAGGGCGAAGTTGACGGCGTGGATCCGCTTCTCGTAGGTGCTCTCGTTACCGATGGAGTGGGACTTGCCCACGGTGTAGGAGGACGAGGACTGGAGTTCCTGCTCCAGGGGGTTCAGGAAGGTGCCGAAGATATCCACCATGAAACCGTCGGCCTTGCTGATAATCTCCCGGATGTCCGCCTGCACAATGGTGTCGAATACCAGTGGGCGCAAACCGTCGACCCGGGCAGCCTCGTTGATGCGCTCCACCATGGCTTCCGCTGTCTCGTTGTTGTCGATGTAGGGCACGGTGACCCGTTCGAACTCGATTTTCTCGAACTGGGCCAGCAGGCTGTTGCCCAGTGCCTCGGCCGTAAGACCGGTGCCATCGGAGATAAAGAAGGCGGTGCGTTTCATGAGCAGAGGTTCCCTAGGTAATCGTCGCAGGTTACAGTATGATACACGCCAAATTCGAAAGTCAGGAGCAACCTTATCATTCCCGGGGCCTTGCCGTGCAGCCTTTTCAGACAGTACGCGCATGGATTTACAGGGGATGAGCGCTCCTCTATTCTTTGCTGTTTGCTCGACTGAACCAAGGGAGACGCGCTTTGGAAGATTACATTATCTGGTTTGAGAACCTGGGGATGTCAGATGTTGAGCGGGTAGGGGGCAAGAACGCCTCACTCGGCGAAATGATCAGCAATCTGGCCAACGCCGGGGTATCCGTACCAGGTGGATTCGCAACCACGGCTCACGCCTACCGGGAGTTCCTGGCCAAGGACGGGTTGCGTGATCGCATTGACGAAGCGCTGGATGCCCTTGATATCAATGACGTCAACGAACTGGCCCGGGTGGGCGCGGACATCCGCCAGTGGGTGCTGGAGCAGCCGTTCCCCGCGGATCTCGAAAAGCACCTGGAGCAGGCTTTCATCAAGCTCCAGGACGGCAACCGTAACCTGGCCGTGGCGGTGCGCTCCTCGGCAACCGCGGAAGACCTGCCGGATGCCTCCTTTGCCGGCCAGCAGGAAACCTTCCTGAACGTGGTGGGTTTCGAGCAGGTCAAGAAATCCGTCAAGGAAGTCTTCGCCTCCCTCTTTAATGACCGCGCCATCTCCTATCGGGTCCACCACGGGTTTGATCACAAACTGGTAGCCCTGTCGGCGGGTATCCAGAAGATGGTGCGCAGCGAGACCGCTGCCAGTGGCGTGATGTTCACCCTGGACACTGAATCCGGCTTCCGGGATGTGGTCTTCGTCACGGCGTCGTATGGCCTGGGCGAGACCGTGGTGCAGGGCGCCGTCAACCCGGACGAGTTCTATGTCCACAAGCCCACGGTGGAGGCCGGTCGTCCGGCGGTGCTGCGGCGCAACCTGGGCAGCAAGGCCATCAAGATGGTCTACTCGAAAGACAAGGACGCCGAGCACTTCGTGGATACCGTGAAAGTGGAGCAGGACGATCGGAATCGCTTCTGCATTGACGATGCCGAAGTCACCGAGCTGGCCAAGCAGGCCATGATCATCGAGAAGCACTATGACCGGCCCATGGACATCGAGTGGGCCAAGGACGGCGACGACGGTCGCATCTACATCGTTCAGGCCCGCCCGGAAACCGTGAAGAGCCGGGCCGCCGCCAACGTCATGGAGCGTTACCTGCTGAATGAGCAGGGCAAGGTGATTGTCGAGGGCCGCAGTATCGGCCACAAGATCGGTAGTGGTGCCGTTCGCGTGGTGGACAGCATCAAGGATATGGACAAGGTGCAGGCCGGCGACGTGCTGGTCACCGACATGACCGACCCGGACTGGGAGCCGGTGATGAAGCGCGCCTCCGCCATCGTTACCGACCGTGGTGGTCGTACCTGTCACGCCGCCATTATCGCCCGGGAGCTGGGTATTCCCGCCGTCGTCGGCTGCGGTGATGCCACCGAAGTATTGAAGGACGGGCAGGAAGTGACGGTTTCCTGTGCGGAAGGGGATACCGGCCTGATCTATGAGGGCAGCCTGGACTTCGAGCTGCGGGAGAACACCGTGGAATCCATGCCCGCCATCCCCTTCAAGATCATGATGAACGTGGGTAACCCGGACCGGGCCTTCGACTTCCAGGCGCTGCCCAACGAGGGCGTTGGTCTGGCCCGCCTGGAGTTCATTATCAACCGGATGATCGGTGTCCATCCCAAGGCCCTGCTGAACTACGACAGCCTGCCCCGGGACATCCGCCAGACCGTTGAGAAACGCTTCTCCGGTTACCCGTCACCGGTGGATTTCTACGTGGACAAGCTGGTTGAGGGGATTTCCACCCTGGCGGCGGCCTTCCATCCCAAGAAAGTGATCGTGCGGCTGTCGGACTTCAAGTCCAACGAGTACGCCAACCTGATCGGCGGCACCCTGTACGAGCCGGACGAGGAAAACCCCATGCTGGGCTTCCGCGGCGCGTCCCGCTACATCTCCGACACCTTCCGCGACTGCTTTGAGCTGGAATGCCGGGCCCTGCGCAAGGTTCGTGACGAGATGGGCTTCACCAACGTGGAAATCATGGTGCCCTTCGTCCGTACCGTTGGCGAGGCCAGCCAGGTGGTTGACCTGCTGGCGGAGAACGGTCTCAAGCGGGGCGAGAACGGGCTTCGGGTGATCATGATGTGTGAACTGCCGGCCAACGCGCTGCTGGCGGACCAGTTCCTGGAGCACTTCGATGGTTTCTCCATCGGCTCCAACGACCTGACCCAGCTCACCCTGGGGCTGGACCGGGATTCCGGCATCATCGCGCACCTGTTCGACGAGCGGAACGATGCGGTCAAGGCGTTGCTGTCCAACGCGATCCAGGCCTGCAAGCGCGCCGACAAGTACATCGGTATCTGTGGCCAGGGGCCGTCGGATCATCCGGACCTGGCGAAGTGGCTGATGGACGAGGGCATCGATACCGTGTCCCTGAATCCGGATTCGGTGCTGGACACCTGGTTCTTCCTGGCGGACGAAAAGCTCGATTGATCCCGATTTTCACATTACTGGATAGAAGGAGACTGACAACGTGGACATCGTAACCCCGGATATCTGTGACGATTATCCCGAGGTCCAGGTGGTGGAGCCTGGCTTCCAGAACTTCGGTGGCATCGACGCTTTTGGTGGCGAAGTGGTCACCGTGAAGTGCTTCGAAGACAACTCCGTGGTCAAGGAGCAGGTGGGTAAGCCCGGTAACGGCTGTGTGATGGTCGTTGATGGCGGCGGCTCAAAGCGGGCCGCGCTGCTGGGGGATATGCTGGCGGAAAAGGCGGCGGCCAACGGCTGGGCCGGCCTGATCATCTATGGCTGCATCCGTGACGTGGACGTGATCCGCAAGACTGAACTGGGTGTGCAGGCCCTGGCAACCCACCCCCGCAAGACCGACAAGAAGGGCATCGGCGACCTGAATGTGCCGGTCACCTTTGGTGGCGTCACCTTCAGGCCGGGACAGTACGTCTATGCGGACAACAATGGTATCGTTGTCTCGGAGAAGAAGCTGGGCTGAAAGCAGTTGCCCGGCTTAACGAAAAAGGCCCCGGCAGATGCTGTCGGGGCCTTCGTCGTTAATGTCTGACCTTTTCGATGGTCACCCCCAGCAGGTGGCCATCGCCCTCAGGTTCGGTGCGCAGTACCCGTACCTCGGTCTCGAATGGCGGGA
Source organism: Marinobacter sp. OP 3.4 (assembly GCF_036224885.1). NCBI lineage: Bacteria > Pseudomonadati > Pseudomonadota > Gammaproteobacteria > Pseudomonadales > Marinobacteraceae > Marinobacter > Marinobacter sp. OP 3.4. The sequence continues at coordinate 23,356 of NZ_JAVVLT010000101.1, read as the reverse complement.
ACTGATCACTGGTTGAGGGGAGCAGGGTGTGTAGCGTCGCCCCCTCCGGAATATAACCTTCCACGTAAAGCTGCATTCCGGTACCGCTGAGGTCGCGGCAGATGCCACTGAATGAGCGGCCTTCGCCGTCGGTTATCTCGATCGCCGAGTTAACCTGCATGCGATGAAAGTCGCGCTTTTCCGAGTAATCCCTCATGGTCATCGACATGACTACCCCTTCCTGATCTGGTTTGGGAGGCTCCGGTTTCCCGAAAGCCCCTATAAGTCCTTTTAGCGGTTATGTGCCGATTGGTCAAAGAACCTGACGTCATAACAACGGTATATGACCATAGATTTGGTGTTAGGGGAGTGATCCAGTGCCCATATCTGGTGTCTGGCCTCCCTTCAAAGGGGTGGCCGGTGACATGACTTGATGCCAGTCACGACAAAAGACCTGACAGGTATCAGGCCCAGGTGTCATGTTTCTTGGTGGGTTTGAGCCAGGGCAGGACAACCGCAATGAACATGCCCAGGATCAGCAGGCCGGCGCCCAGCAGCATGAAGTCGGATTCCCTCTTGGCCTCAAGGCGTTCCACCTCGGCGGTGAGTACTTCCACCTCGTTCTTGAGCTTCTGATTGCTTTCCTGTAGTTCCTGGTTGCGGCGATTCAGGTTCAAGGCATTGGCGGAGACCGAGCGGATTTCCTCCAGTTCCGCCGTCAGTTCCTCCACCCGCTGTTCCAGTGCCTGTTCCCGGGAGGAGAGCTGGTCCCGTTCTCCGGATACCTCGCTCATCTGCGACTGCAGTTCCTCGAGCCGGGCACGGGTCTGTTCCAGTTCCCGGTTAGCCGCTTCCAGTCGATCCTCGGCGATGGGCTGGTTGGTCAGGTAGCGGGTTGGAAGCCAGCCTTCCAGGCCCTGGCTGGTGCGTACCCGGCTGTAGCCGGATTCCTCGTTCTGTTCCAGCAGGGTGACAGCGGTACCACTGCGCAGGCCACTGTGGAGCACGCGAAACTGGGTGCCCTGGCCACTCCTTACGGGGGCATACAGGGTGTCGTCGATATAGACGGTTCGTGCCTGGGCAACGCCGGCGACCGCCATCAGCAGGGCCAGGGGCAGGATCAGGTAGCGAATACGGGAAAGGGCACGGGTGGTTACAGCTCGGGCTATCACAGCATGAATCCTGGCAGTTGGAATCCGGGTTATTGGAATATCGGGGAGCCCGTCATCCTGACGCACGGGGCACAATGATTCCGGGCTTCCCAAGCCGGCAATTTTGGCACATACGTCCCCCTGATCAAGTAGCCGGCTATTACAAAACGCTCATTCTCCGGGGGACCGGAATGGGGTCTCAGATCACGGCAGCACGGCCTTGAAGGGCTTGACAGTCACCCGCCGGTAAACACCGGCCTCCACGTAGGGATCGGCGTCCGCCCAGTTGCGGGCCTCGTCCAGTGATTCGAACTCGGCGATCACCAGACTACCGGTAAAGCCGGCGTCGCCGGGTTCCGTGGTGTCCAGGGCCGGATGGGGGCCGGCGACCAGTAGCCGGCCCTGGTCCCGCAGGGCCTCCAGGCGACCGATGTGGGCTGGTCGCGCCGGCTTCCGCAGGGGCAGGCTGTTTTCGACATCTTCGCTGATGATGGCGTAGTACATGGCAGGTCTCCCTGGTGGTGAACATGGTAAATGGTGAACATGGTAGACTGTCGGTTTACTCCCGATGTTCAGGAAAGCCAGTGACTATAACCCAGCACGCCAGCCATTGCATTGACCTCCATTGCCACAGTACCGCATCGGACGGCGCCCTGAGCCCGTCGGCACTGGTGGCCCGTGCGGCGGAGAAGGGGGTGACCCATCTGGCGTTGACGGACCACGATACCGTCGACGGTATCGCCGAGGCCCGTGGCGCGGCCCGCGAAGCCAATATTCAGCTGATCAATGGTATCGAACTGTCCTGTGTGTGGCGCAAGCATACGATTCATATCGTGGGTCTGGACATGGATCTGGACAATGCGGAGTTCCTGGAGCGGGTTACGGGCCAGCAGGCCAACCGCTGGAAACGGGCCCGGCGAATCGCGGAAAAGCTGGCCAGGCACGTCAATGGTTGTGATGAGGGCATCCTGGGCAGCGCCACCGGGCTGGCCCAGGGGGATGTGCCCGGTCGCCCCCATTTTGCCCGGGCGTTGGTGGAAGCCGGCCTGGTGAGGGACTCCGCACAGGCCTTCAGGAAGTACCTCGGCAGCGGCAAGCCGGGGGATGTTAAGGCCTTCTGGCCGGAGCTGTCCGAGGTAGTCCGTTGGATCACCGACGCCGGTGGCATTGCCGTCGTGGCCCACCCCCGAAAATACAAACTGACTGCCACCCGACTCAGGGAGCTGGTTGCTGACTTCATGGCTGCGGGCGGGGAGGGCATTGAAGTGATTACCTCCGGTCAGTCCAGTGGGGATCTGGGTTTCCTGACGGAATTGTGCCGACGTGAGTCACTGCTGGCGTCCCGTGGCAGCGACTTTCACTTTCCGGGCGCGAGCTGGTGTGAGTTGGGACGGATTCCGGGGTTGCCGGAGGGGCTGACGCCGGTGTGGGACCGGTTCCGGAACGCCCCAGTCCAGTGAAGACCCCGGTTCAGTCCGGGGCGTGAAACTGCAGATACAGATCGGTGAGGGTGTCGGGAATGGCATCCGCCATCTGCTGGGCAACCTTGTCATCCTCCCGGGCCTTGCGGAAGTCCTCGTCGTCGAACAGGCCCGACAGGGTCAGCATGGGCACCATCAGCTCGGCAGTTTCCGCCTCGTCTGCCTCCAGCCACGCTTCCTCATGTTCCAGGAAGGTATCGACAAACCCCGCGCACCAGTTTTCCAGGGCGTTCATGGGGTCGCCGTCCTCCGGCTCCGGCAGCTCCAGCGATTGCCCCATGTCCAGGGAGTGGGCCAGCCCCTGGGCCAGCTGGTCGGTCAGGCGGGCGAACACCTCCGGTACATCGTCCGGTGCCACCGACTCCTGGCCGGTTGCCAGCCGGAAGATTTCAGCGGCGTCCAGGGTCTGGGGCCCCACCACGCTGGCGCATACGACACCATGAAGGCCAAAGAAATCCAGTGATTCCTCTCCCCAGGGGTCTGCGAAGAGAATGTCTTCCAGCGCTTCGATTTCGTCGTTATTCAGCATGCAACTGCTCCTGGCGCACGGCCATGGTGGGATCTCACGGATACCTTAGATGGGTATCCGTGAATTTTTCAACGCTTATTGGCCAGAGCTGCCGGACCCGTCACTGTCTTTGGCCGAATCCGCGCTCTCCGTCGCCTGTGCCTTGCGGGCGGCTTCAGCAGCACGCTGGCGCTTGCGCACTTCGCGCGGATCGTTGTAGGCGCGGCCGGGAGTGACAGGGGGTTCCGAAGCCTTGGGCTCCGACTTCGCTGCCTCTTCCGCAGGCTTGTTGTCGCCCTGTTCAGCGCTCGGTGCCGGCTCCGGCTTGCTGGCCGGTTTCTCTTCCTGGCTGACGCCCGAGTCGGTCGACGGGGTGGTGTCCCTGTCTTTCCTTGCCGGAGCAGCGGTTTCGGATGCCTTCGGTTCAGCCGCCGGCTGGTCCCCGCCATCCTTTGCCCGGGGCGCCCGCTTGTTCTCGGACCTGGGCTTGCGCGCCGGCTTGTCCGACTCCTTGCCGGGCTCCGCCGGCGCCTCTTTGCTGGCTTCAGGCTGTGCATCCGGCTGTTTGCGTTCTGCCTCAACAGGCGTCGTGTCCGCCTTTCTGGACGGTTCCTCGGTGACCGGTGTGGCTGGCTTGTCATCCGGTGCAGCGGCCTTGTCCCGGGCCTCGCTTTCCGATGTCTTGCCAGCGGGGGCAGTCGTCGGTTTTGCGGCATCAGCCTTCTTGCCGTCGTCGCTTGAGGCGGTCTCTGCCGTGCTTTCTGCCTTCGCTTCGGTGCCCGGGCCGGACTTGTCGTTTTCTGTCCGAGGTGCCTTGGCTTCTGCTTCGGCATCCGCCGATTTCCCGCTGTCGCCCCGGTCGGGTCGTTCAGTCTTGCCGGCTTCGGCCTTCCGGTCGGAAGTGTCCTTGCTGTCCGGAGTCCGGGGCTCCGCCGCCGGCTGCTTCTGTTCCGGGGTTTTCTGGCTGCGGCTATCCCCGCTATCAGCTTTGTCCCCGGACTTCATCGCTGCTGCGGAAGCCTGGCCGGTTTCCCGGTCCGCCGGCTCGCCCTGGTGTTTTTCAGTACGCTCCGCCTTACGGCTGGCTGGCGTGGTGGCCGGAGCCTCTGCCGGTGAGCCGTCGCGGTTGCGACTACGGCGATTGCGTTTGGGTTTATCGCTCTTCTCGGGCTTGCCCTGGGCCTTGTCCGGTCCCTTATCCGGTCCTTTGTCCTTGTCGGACTTGGGCTGTTCCTGGCGCCCCTGGGGTTTCCTGCCCTGGCTGTCGTCCTTGCCCTTACCGCCTTTAGGGCCTTGTCCACCGCGACGGTCATCCGGCTTGCCGCCGTCCTTCTGGGGGGCACCTTTCCGGCTGCTGTCCCGGGATTGGGTATCGCGGCTGCCCTGCTGGTCCTGGCGGTTGTCACCGGAGCGACGGTTGCGGTTTCGGTTACGATTGCGGTTGCGTCCGCCCCGGTTATCGTCATCCCGGCTCTGGGGGCCCTGACCGCGACGATCGTCGCCCTGGCGCTTGTCACCTTCGCTACGGTCATCCCGGGCCACGCGGGACTTGCGACGGTCCTGTCGACCCTGCTGATTGCGGTTCCCGCCCGTGCCCTGGGGCCGCTGCTGATCCTGTTCAGCGCTTTCACCGCCAAAGAAGTTGGCGATCTTGCGGGAGAGCTTGCGGAACATGCCCTCGTCACTGGCGTCTTCGGCCTGGATTTCCCGGGTTGCGGCAGGCTTGGGCGCCGGTGCCGCCGGGCGGATGGATTTCACCGCGGCTTCCTCGCGGGGAGGGGCCTCGCGGGCAACCTGGGCGTCCACCTGGTCTTCCTCGCGGGCACTGTATTCATCGGCCACATGATAGCTGGACACCTTTTCCCCGGTTTCATCGTCGCGCAACCGTATAATTTCGAAGTGAGGTGTTTCCATGTGGGGGGTGGGCACCACCAGGATTTCCACTTTCTGCCTGGCTTCGATGTCCGCCAGCTGCTTGCGCTTCTCGTTGAGCAGGAAGGTGGCCACGGACACCGGAACCACGGCACGAACCTCGCCGGTCTTGTCCTTGGAGGCTTCCTCGAAGATCAGGCGCATGATGCTCAGGGCCAGGGATTCGATGCCCCGGATGGTGCCCTGGCCGCTACAGCGGGGGCAGACTTCGCTGCGGGTCTCGCCCAGGGAGGGGCGCAGCCGCTGGCGTGACATTTCCAGCAGGCCGAAGCGGGAAATCTTGCCCACCTGGACCCGGGCGCGATCCAGCTCGAGGGCCTGGCGTACGCGCTGTTCCACTTCCCGCTGGTTGCGGGCCGGGGTCATGTCGATGAAATCGATGACGATCAGCCCGCCCATGTCCCGCAGCCGGAGCTGACGGGCGATTTCGTCCGCTGCTTCCAGGTTGGTCTGCAGGGCGGTTTCCTCAATGTCCTGGCCCTTGGTGGCCCGGGAGGAGTTGATGTCGATGGAGACCAGGGCCTCGGTGGGGTCGATCACGATGGAGCCACCGGAGGGCAGCTTCACTTCCCGCTGGAAGGCAGTCTCGATCTGGGCCTCGATCTGGTAGCGGCTGAACAGCGGGATCTCGTCTTCGTACAGCTTGATCTTGTTCTCGAAGCTTGGCATCACCTGGCGCACGAAGCCGAGCACGTTCTCGTAGACACCCGGGGCGTCAATCAGTACCTCGCCGATGTCCTGGCGGAGGTAGTCGCGCACGGCGCGAATGATAACGTTGCTTTCCTGGTGGAGCAGGCGCGGGGCCTTCTGCTCCTTGGCGGCGCCGGTAATGGCGTCCCAGGTGGCAATCAGGTAGTTCAGGTCCCACTGCAGTTCCTCGGCGCTACGGCCGATGCCGGCGGTACGCACGATGATGCCCATGGACTTGGGTACTTCCACTTCGTTCAGGGCGTCCTTGAGCTGGGCGCGCTCTTCCCCTTCGATACGGCGGGAGATGCCGCCGGCGCGGGGGTTGTTGGGCATGAGCACCAGGTAGCGGCCAGCCAGGGAGATAAAGGTGGTGAGGGCCGCGCCCTTGTTGCCACGCTCTTCCTTGTCCACCTGGACGATGATTTCCTGTCCCTCGGAGACCACATCCTTGATGTTGATCTTGCCTTCGATCTGGCCGGGGGGCTTGCGGAAGTAATCCCGGGAGATTTCCTTGAGGGGGAGGAAGCCGTGGCGTTCGGCGCCGAAGTCCACGAAGGCGGCTTCAAGGCTGGGTTCGACTCGGGTGATGCGACCCTTGTAGATGTTGGCTTTTTTCTGCTCGCGGGTGGAGGATTCAATGTCCAGGTCAAACAGCTTCTGGCCATCGACCAGTGCTACGCGCAACTCTTCGGGATGAGTTGCATTAATGAGCATTCTTTTCATGGAAAAGATGATTCCTGTCAATTAGTTAGACAGGAAACCGCGGGTATTCACGAAGCGCAGCCGCTTATGGACGGGCAAGCCCCGGCCATCAGAGTGGTCAGGCGGAAACAGTGATCCGTTCGCCCTGTCCCGGTCCGAACCATACGCCGCCCGTGCCTGCTGGCAGGGAAGGGGTGTATGGAGTCAGTTTCTGTTGACGCATGCTACGTATCTTTCGGTTCACGCTGGTGCCTGGGTCTCATGTCATATTCGTCATCTGGACGGCCCGGCCCGGCGTGCTGATGTAAATCTTCGCGTTTCCCGCAGGGTTTCCTGCGTGGTTACTGTCATGCCCGGTCTTCCATTGGCACCGTCGCTTATGGTGCTGGAACGGGTGGTCCGCCGATGTCCGGCTGACGCTCCCGGGCCTGGTATTACCAAGTTGCCCGCCCGGCTGATCATACAGGGCCGGTCGGGTTGCGGGTGTTCATGGCAGATCGCCTGGTCAGCGGGCCTGCCGGCACCCGGATTTCTCTGTCTGCTTCTGCCGTGTTGGTTGCCCTGGCGAGTACCCGGTTGTCAGGGTATCGGGCATTCAAACTCCCGGTCAGTCTCTGTATACTTCAACCGCTCCGGCGGTCGGCATGTTGGCCGGGCCGTAGACAAACGGAAAAGCATGCCGGAATATAGCAGTAAAGCCCCGACTCATCAATCCCGCACCCTTCAGGAATCCATTCCCGACATGGCATCTCCCCAGCGCAGTCAATCCGCGAGGCCCCGGCGGCGCACCGGGTCTGCCAGCGACCCCCGTAACGACACCGGCCAGCAGCCCACCGGCGTCCAGTGGATCACCGTGGAGCCGGACATGGCCGGCCAGCGACTGGACAACTTCCTGATGGCGCGGCTACGGGGTATTCCCAGGAGCAAGATCTACCGGATCGTTCGCAAGGGCGAGGTCCGGGTCAACAAGGGGCGGGTGAAGCCGGATACCCGCCTGCAGGCGGGGGACCAGGTTCGGATCCCGCCGGTGGTGAAGCCGCAGCGGCCAACCAGTTCCATTCCCGGGGATCGGGTGCAGGCGGTCATGGAAAACGCGGTGATTTTCGAGAACGATGAGTTGCTGGTGGTGAACAAGCCATCCGGCATCGCGGTCCATGGTGGCAGCGGCCTCAGCTTCGGTCTGATCGAAGTGCTGCGAGCGGCACGGCCCGAAGCGCACTTCCTGGAACTGGTGCACCGGCTTGACCGGGATACGTCCGGTTTGGTGATGGTGGCCAAGAAGCGGTCATCCCTGAAATTCCTCCAGGACGAACTCCGTCGCCGTGAAGTGCGCAAGCATTACCATGCCCTGGTCAGCGGGCACTGGCCGGAGGGCGTTACGGAGGTGTCCGAGCCCCTGCTGCGCTATGAGATGCCCAACGGGGAGCGGCGCGTGCGTGTGGATGTGGAGGGTAAGCCCTCCCTTACCCGCTACCGGACGCTGGAGGTATGGCAGGGGTATAGCCTGGTGGAGGCGTCCCCGGTGACCGGGCGGACTCACCAGATACGGGTCCATTGCGCCAGCGCCGGTCATCCGATTGCCGGTGACGACAAGTATATGGATGCCGCCAGCCAGCGAGCCTTCCGGCGCGTCGGCGGGAACCGGTTGATGCTCCATGCCCGCGCGCTGGAATTCCGACTGCCGGGCAGCGAGCAGTGGCATCGCCTGGAGGCGCCCTACGACGAGTCATTCGCCACGGTCCTCGGTGAGCTGGATCGATAACGCAGTGGAACAGGTATGACGTATAAAGTAGTGATTTTTGACTGGGACGGCACCCTGGTGGATTCCGTGGAGCATATTGCGGGCAGTCTCCACCAGGCCGCCGTTGAGCTGGGCTTTCCGGCACGGGAGCGGGAGGCCTACCGGGATATCATCGGTCTTGGCATGGTGGAGGCCCTGGAAGCGCTGTACCCCGGCATTTCCCGGGAGGAGATGATGTCCATCCGGGAAGGCTATGCCCGGTATTTCTTCGCCCGCAAGACCCTGCCACAGAACGTCTTCGAGGGCATGGCCGATGTGGTCGCGGACCTGAAGCTGGACGGTCGCCAGGTGGCGGTGGCCACGGGCAAGAGCCGGCGGGGGCTGGACCCGGCACTGGTATCCAGTGGCCTGGGGCCGCATTTCGATATCACCCGCTGTGCCGATGAGACCCGCTCCAAGCCGGATCCGAGAATGCTGGTGGAGATCCTGGAGTATTTCGATATTGAGCCCGCTGACGCAGTGATGATCGGTGATACCCGATATGATCTGGACATGGCCCGCCGTATCAACATGCCATCGATTGGTGTGGAGTGGGGTGTTCACAAGCGCGACGAACTGGGCCGGTATGATCCGGTGTTCGTGGCGGGTAGCGTGCGAGAGCTGCGCGAGGCGCTGAAGCTGGTCTGAACCTGGATGGCGCCGGTTTGCCCGGTTCCTGATCAAAAAACGGAGAGGTAGTGCATGTCAGAATGGAATTCATCCGATGGCTGGAATGATGAGCCGGCCCGTAAAGCGCCACGGTCCTCCGGGGTGACGGATTCCCAGGCCCTGGAAAAGCTGGTGGGGGCGCTGACGGCGGAGCAGCGCAAGAGTCGTCGCTGGGGCATCTTCTTCAAGATCCTGACGTTCCTTTACCTCTTTGCATTGCTCTTCATGTTCCGGGCGCCGCTGACGGGGGGGCTGGATACCGCAGGTGTGGAGGCCCACACCGCCGTTGTGGAGGTGAATGGCACCATCGCCTCGGATACCCATGCCAGTGCCGACAATCTCGTTGGCGCGTTGCGTCGGGCGTTTGAAGCGGAGAATTCGAAAGCCGTGGTGATGCGTATCAACAGCCCCGGGGGCAGCCCGGTTCAGGCGGGCTATGTCTATGACGAGATCGTTCGTCTGCGGGAAGAGCACCCGGACAAGAAGGTGTACGCGGTTATCAGCGACATGGGCGCCTCCGGTGCCTATTACATTGCGGCGGCCGCGGACGAGATCTACGCCAACCGGGCCAGCCTGGTGGGGTCCATCGGCGTGGTGTCCGGTGGCTTTGGTTTTACCGGCCTGATGGACAAGGCCGGGGTTGAGCGGCGGCTCTATACTGCCGGGGAGAACAAGGCATTCCTGGATCCGTTCTCACCGGAGGAACCCGGTGAAGTGGCCTTCTGGCAGGATGTGCTGAAGAATACCCACGAGCAGTTCATCGAGTATGTCCGCAAGGGGCGTGGTGAGCGCCTGACGGATGATGAGCGGTTGTTCAGTGGCCTGGTCTGGACCGGGGAGCAGGCCCTGGATTTGGGTCTGGTGGACGGGCTCGGCAGTACCTCCTGGGTGGCCCGTGAGCTGGTGGGTGAGGAAGAGCTGGTGGATTACACCGTCCAGCCGTCGCCGTTCAAGCAGTTTACCGATGCCCTGGGCGTGTCCATCGTCAGCGCCCTGCGCACTGAACTGGCAGGTTCCCGCTTCGATCTTCGATAAGGTGCTGGCGGGGCGGCAGGCTTCATCAGGTCGCCCCCGCACTCCCGAGGATATCCACGCCCCGTCGTTGCAGCATGTCCACCAGGGCAATCAGCGGCAACCCGATCAGGGTGTTGGGGTCCCGGCCCTCCAGGTGGCTGAACAGGACGATGCCCAGGCCCTCCATGCGGAAGCTGCCGGCACACTGGTAGGGCTGTTCGATCCGCAGGTAACGTTCGATGGTGTCCCCGGACAGCGACCGGAAGTGAACACGGAGGCTTTCCTTCATGGCATCGGTGGTGCCGGTGGCTGAATCGTGAAGCGCCAGGCCGGTATGGAAGGTGACGGTCCGGCCGCTGCACAGGGCCAGTTGCTGGCAGGCCTTTTCATGGCTGCCGGGTTTGCCGAGGATGGCGCCGTCGAGGGTGGCCACCTGGTCGGAGCCGATGATCAGGTGATCCGGGTACCGGTCACGGAGGGCTTCCGCCTTGCCGCGGGCCAGGCGTTCAACCAGGGCCGGGGCGGATTCTCCTGGCGTGGGGGTCTCGTCGATATCTGGGGAGGCGCACTCAAACGGCAGCCCCAGTCGTGCCAGCAGGTCCCGGCGCCAGGGTGAGGATGAGGCCAGCACCAGTGGCGGCTTGGTCGTCATGGTCGGGTTCCTCTATGGTCAGTGAAGACAGAATAGTCAGTGGGAGCCAGTTAGTCGGGGCAGGCAACCATAGCGGGTTGTGACCGACGTCGTCCATATATACGAAGTTGCCGCTGTCAGGGGAGGAAGTCTTTGACAGGGCGGCATCTCGCCCCTAAAATTGCGCGCCTATGTCAAACGCCGAATTGCCCAGGTCTGTTGACCCACACCGCATGGCGGAAACCGGTGCTGAACTGGAGGGAACCATCCCCCTGGTGGAGCTGACCCGTTTCCGGGATGCGGTTATGGCCATTCCCGAGGGCGGCCATTGCCGGGTTCGGCTGGTCTTCAGTGCTGACAGTGAGCGCCGGCGGGTTGTCCGGGGCGAGCTGGAAGCGGATGTGGAGCTGGAGTGCCAGCGTTGCATGACGGGGATAAGCGCCCCATTGCGCTCATCCTTCGAGCTGGGCCTGGTGGCCAGCGACGAGCAGGCCCGGCAGTTGCCGACGGAGCTGGAGCCCTTTGTCACCGATGGTGATGCGGCCGATCTCTGGACAATGGTGGAGGACGAGCTGTTGCTGGCGCTGCCGGCCTTTCCCCTGCACGAACGGGGAGATTGCCCGGCAACCTCGGAACTGGAGGCCCTGGAGCCCGGTTCCGATGGTGACGAGGCCAGCTCGGACTCCGGTGAACAGCGTGACAACCCTTTCAGTGTGCTGAAAGGGTTGAAGACAACCAAGCATTAGCAATATTCACGTGCCTGCGGGCACACAGTAAACAGGTCAGGAGTACAGTCATGGCTGTCCAGCAAAATCGTAAAACCCGCTCCAAGCGCGGCATGCGTCGTTCCCACGATGCCCTGAGCAAACCGACCCTGTCGACCGACGCCACCACCGGTGAGGTTCATCGTCGTCACCACGTGTCTCCGGACGGCTTCTACCGCGGCAAGCAGGTCGTGGAAGCGTACGACGAGTAATTCCGTCGCGCCGACCCCGTCATGCTTTTGGGGCCGGACCCATACGCAGGCACAGGTGAGATAGCACGGTGACTTCGGTAACCCTTGCCATCGATGCCATGAGCGGTGATCGTGGTCCGGAAGTCGCCGTGGCGGCAGCCCTGGAAGCGGTCGACGACAATGAGGCCTTGACGCTGATCCTGGTGGGTAACCAGGTGCAGCTCAAGGCCTTGTTGCATCCAGGGCATCCAAGAATCCGGATCGAGCCCGCCACGGACGTGGTGCGCATGAACGAACGCCCGTCCCATGCCCTGCGACACAAGCAGAACGCCTCCATGGCGGTTGCCCTCAGGCTGGTCCGTGACGGTGAGGCGGAAGGTTGTGTCAGCGCCGGCAACACCGGTGCGCTGATGGCCTTTGGCCGTTCCATCCTCAAGATGTACCCCGGTATCGAAAGACCCGCCATCACCAAGCTGATTCCCTCCCTGCGGGGGCAGTGCCAGGTGCTGGACCTGGGGGCTAACGTCGACGTCTCGGCGGAGAACCTCTACCAGTTCGCCCTGATGGGATCGCTGATGGCGTCGGCCGTCAGTGCCATTCCCGAGCCCCGGGTTGCCCTGCTGAACGTGGGCGAGGAGGAGATCAAGGGCAACGAGCAGGTCCGGCTGGCGTCCCATATGCTGGCGCAGTGTGAAACCCTGAACTATATCGGCTACGTTGAAGGTAGCGACCTGTTTCGGGATGTCGCGGATGTGGTTGTCTGTGACGGCTTTGTCGGCAATGTCGCCCTGAAGACCGGGGAGGGGGTTGCCGGCCTGCTCATCGAGTTGCTTGAGCAGGCGTTCACCCGCAATCTCTATGGCCGGGTCGTGGGGTTCCTGGCGCGGCCAATCATAGGGCGCCTGCTTCGCGATATGGACCCGACGCGGCATAATGGTGCCAGCATGCTCGGTTTGCAGGGGGTGGTGATCAAGAGCCACGGCAACGCCAACGAGCGGGCGATGAAGGCGGCTATCCGTCAGGCCGTCAGGGAGGTGGAGCTGGAAGTGCCCCGGCGCATCAACGAACGTCTGGACGATCTTGTCCTGTGATCCGGCGGTCACCGAAACAGGGCAGACTGTCCCGCTCGGGTAGCCCTTCGTGGTCCTCAAAGCGGTTTGCTTGTACTATTGGCTAATCCTGTTGAACCACCAACCACGGTAAAATTTTCGTCATGAAAACAGCCTTTATATTTCCGGGACAAGGGTCTCAGTCAGTTGGTATGCTCAAGGCCGCCTCCGAAGCCTGGCCTGTGGTCGAGCAGACATTCTCCGAAGCGTCCAATGTACTGGGCTATGATCTGTGGGAACTTTGCCAGAACGGACCGGCCGAGGAACTCAATCAGACCATGGTGACACAGCCGGCGCTGCTGACCGCCAGTATTGCCCTCTGGCGGCAGTGGTTTATCGCCGGGGGCACCGAGCCGCAGTACCTGGCCGGGCACAGTCTTGGTGAGTACAGCGCCCTGGTCGCGGCCGAAAGCCTGGACTTCGCGGATGCCGTCCGTCTGGTGCAGCTGCGGGGTGAACTCATGCAGAGTGCGGTGCCGGCGGGCGAAGGCAGCATGGCCGCCATCCTGGGCCTGGAGGATGACCAGGTCATCTCCGCCTGTGAGGAAGCCGCCGGCAAAGAGGTGGTTTCGGCCGTCAATTTCAACGCGCCGGGGCAGGTGGTCATCGCCGGCAACAGCGCGGCGGTTGAACGGGCCATCGCGATCTGCAAGGACAAGGGGGCCCGCAAGGCCATGCCGTTGCCGGTCAGTGTGCCGTCCCACTGCGCCCTGATGAAGGGGGCCGCTGACGAACTGGCCAAGGCCCTGAACAATGTCAGTTTCGGTAATGCGTTGACCCCGGTGATACAGAATGTCTCCGCCGAACAGGTTCAGGATGCCGATCAGCTCAAGGCCAACCTGGTCCAGCAGCTCTATTCACCGGTGCGGTGGACCGATTCCATGACGCTGCTGGTGGAAGACGGTGTCGGTGTGATGGCCGAATGCGGCGCCGGCAAGGTCCTGGCAGGCCTGGGCAAGCGCATTGACCGCAGCCTGAAGGTGTTCAGTATTGAAACGCCGGAAGGTATGGACGGTGCCCTTGAGGCATTCCGCAACGATTAACCCATACACAGACGCCGTCTCCCTGGCGGCGTTTCCTACATTGATGGAAGGGAGCATTCCACATGTCTCTTGATGGCAAGATCGCACTGGTTACCGGTGCCACGCGGGGCATCGGTCGGGCCATTGCCGACAGCCTCGGTAAACAGGGTGCCACGGTGGTGGGCACCGCAACCTCCCAGGGCGGGGCGGACACCATTTCCGCCAACCTGAAGGAAGCCGGTATTGAAGGTTTCGGCATGGTGATGGATGTGTCCGATCCCGAAAGCATCGACGCCGGCCTGAAGAAGATGGCGGCAGAGGTTGGTGCCCCTGTGATACTGGTCAATAACGCCGGCATCACCCGTGATAATCTTTTGCTGCGCCTGAAGGATGACGACTGGTCGGCGGTGATCGAAACCAACCTGTCCAGCGTTTACCGCCTTAGCAAGGCAGTGCTACGGGGAATGGCGAAAGCTCGCTGGGGGCGAATTATCAATATCAGTTCGGTGGTCGCTGGCATGGGTAACCCCGGCCAGGGTAACTACTGCGCTGCCAAGGCCGGTGTGGAAGGTTTCACCCGCAGCCTGGCCAAGGAAATGTCCAACCGTGGCATTACCGCCAATTGTGTGGCACCCGGGTTTATCGATACCGATATGACCAAGGCCCTGGACGAGGGGCAGCGCAGTGCCATGCTGGAGAATATTCCGGCCGGTCGCCTGGGGCAGCCGGAGGAAGTGGCCGCCGTGGTGGCGTTCCTGGCGTCGGATGCGGCCGGCTACGTCACCGGTGACACCATTAATGTCAACGGTGGCATGTATATGGGGTAAGGCTCTGGCCAAGCCCTTTATCTGAATGGGTTTTATCTTCGTCCCTGCTTGTCTGCAGGTGGGGTTTACCATAAACTGGCAATCTTTCATTGCCTGGTTGACAAAAAGTGAGGAAATTATGAGTACAGTTGAAGAGCGCGTTAAGAAGATTGTTTGTGAACAGCTGGGCGTCAAGGAGTCCGAAGTTCAGAACAGTTCTTCTTTTGTAGAGGACCTGGGCGCTGACTCACTGGACACTGTTGAGCTGGTCATGGCTCTCGAAGAGGAATTCGAGACCGAGATTCCCGATGAGGAAGCTGAAAAGCTGACCAGCGTTCAGGATGCGATTGACTACATCAACGCACACAGCTGATCGTCTGTAAGCCAGGCAAAAGCCGTCCTGTCGTTGCAGACAGGGCGGCTTTTTTGTGTCTCCGGGGTCACCTATGGTCAATATTCTCGTTTCCGGGGGCGGCGAACACGGACCGGTCGAGGTGCCCGGCGATGACCGGGGGCTGGCCTACGGGGATGGCCTGTTTGAAACCATCCTGGTCCGTCACGGCCGTCCGGAACTGGTTCAGGCACACTGCCGGCGACTGCTGGACGGTGCCCGCCGCCTGGGCATTCCCCTGGTCCGGGCGGACCTGGATCTGGCACTGCAACGGGGTCAGACATTGATTGAACGGGCCGGTGAAGCGGATCGGCAGGTTCTCAAGTTACTGCTGACCCGGGGGAGCGGTGGTCGTGGTTATCGCCCGCCGAATACCGCCGGGCCCCGCCTTCTGGTTTCCCTCCATGCCGCACCGCCGGAACCTGACAGCGAGGGTGTGGCGGTATCCATCTCCGATGTGCCACTGACCGTCAACCCACTGCTGGCCGGACTCAAGACCCTCAACCGCCTGGAGCAGGTGCTGGCCAGCCGCACCATGCCGGAAGGCTGTTACGAGGCGCTGATGACCGGTGACCGCGGTGATCTGCGGGAAGGCACGCGGACGGCGCTACTCTACCGCTGGCAGGGCGAGTGGCGCACACCACCCCGTGACCAGGTGGCGGTCAACAGCGTCATGCTGGCGCATGTCGCGCAGGGGCTGGCGGAAAGCGGGCAGGGCGTACAGGAAGGGTTCCTGCAGCCGGAGCAGTGTCACCAGGATGGTTTCGGCGGCCTGTTGCTGCTGAACAGCGTGATTGGTGTGGTGCCGGTCCACACTCTGGCGGGCCGGCAGTTGCCTCTCCCTGACCAGCTTGCGACAATCGTCAGCCTTGCCAGAAACGTTGAGGAGTTCCGTTGATCAAGTCGTTCGTTATTGCGGTTGTTGCGTCGGTACTGGTGACCGTGGCCGGTGCTGCCCTGTGGAGCTGGCAGGGTCTCAAGACCCTTGAGGTGGCAGCCGACCTGCAGGAGCCCATGCTGTACCTGGTGCCCCGGGGCACATCCTATAATGCGGTGGCTCACGACCTGGAGCAGAAGGGGCTGGTGGACAAGGCCATCTGGCTGAAGCTGCTGGCAAGGGTCGAGCCGGAAATGACCGCCATCCGGGCCGGTGAGTATGAGTTCCACCCCGGTATGACCCCCAGGGACATGATCGCCCTGATGGTGCGCGGAGACACCAAGGTGCGCACGGTCCAGTTTATCGAGGGCAAGCGCTTCCGGGACGCGAGGGCGGCCCTGGCCAGGGCGGCGCACCTGGAGCAGCTCACCGCCGACTGGCCGGCGGACAGGATCATGGCGGAACTGGGGGATGAGGGCGCGCACCCGGAAGGCCGGCTGTTCCCCGATACCTATGCCTACAGCCGAGGCGACAGTGACCTGGACATTCTCCGCCGTGCCTATGAAAAAATGAACAACGTACTGGCCGAGGAGTGGGCCGGTCGGGCGGATGACCTGCCCTACGAAACCCCCTATGAGGCGCTGATCATGGCGTCCATTATCGAGCGGGAGACCGGAGTGCCCGGGGAGCGCCAGGATATTGCCGGTGTCTTTGTCCGGCGCCTGCAGAGGGGCATGCGCCTGCAGACCGATCCCACCGTTATCTACGGTATGGGCGACGCCTACGAAGGGCGCATCACCCGTCGGGACCTGCGTACCCACACTCCCTATAACACCTACCGTATCTCTGGCCTGCCACCGACCCCCATTGCCTTGCCGGGCCGGGCGGCGATCCATGCCGCGGTGCACCCCGCCGAGGGTGATACCTATTATTTCGTGGCCCGGGGGGATGGCAGTCACAAGTTCTCCCGTACCCTGGAGGATCACCGCCGGGCGGTCCGGGAATACCAGCTCAACCGTCGCGATGACTACCGTTCCTGGCCAGCCCCGGACGATGGGGGCGAGGGCACCGAATGAGTCGCGGGCAGTTCATCACGTTTGAGGGCACCGAGGGTGTCGGCAAGTCCACCCAGCTCGCCACGGCCAGGGAGGCCCTGGAAGCCGCCGGCAAGCCGGTACTGGTCACCCGGGAGCCCGGCGGTACACCCATGGCCGAGGCCATCCGGGAACTGCTGCTGACGCCCCGGGACGAAGCGGTCAACGATCTGACCGAGCTGCTGCTGATGTTTGCCGCCCGGGCCCAGCACCTCCACAGCCTGATCCTGCCGGCCCTTGAGGAGGGAACCTGGGTGCTGTGTGACCGGTTTACCGATGCCACCTACGCCTACCAGGGCGGTGGTCGGGGTGTGCCCCGTGAACAGATTGCCACCCTTGAGCAACTGGTCCAGGGAGACCTGAGACCTGATCATATCGTGTTGCTGGACGCACCGGTGGAGGTGGGGATGGCCCGTGCCCGCAGCCGGAGTGCGCCCGATCGTTTTGAACGGGAGAAAGCCGCCTTTTTCCAGCGGATCCGGGATTGCTACCTGGAGCGGGCGGAACAGCAGCCCCTGCGGTATCATGTGCTGAATGCCGCGCAACCCCTGGAGGAAGTCAGTCGACAGGTAGCGACGCTGATATCCCGCCTGGTTGCCTGATCCGCCCGGCTCTCAAGACCCTCAGTGGCTCAACAGGTTGACGAATTACCCAGACGTGACACCAGGGAGTGATCATGCTGTCGGCCCGACTCCAGACCCTGCCCGAATTCACCCACCAGCACCGCCATGACCACCACCAGGCCGTGATCGGCGTGTATGGTGGGGCTGAAGTGAGTGTGGACGGCCGCGAAGGGCGGTTGGATACCTGGCGGGCCTGCCTGGTGCCGGCGGGGGTGCGCCACGAGTTTTCCGGCGGACGTGAAAACCAGGTGCTGGTGATCAATGTGGATGCCTGGCACCCTCAGCCCGAGGAACCCCACTACCAGGATTTCCTGGTGATCAGCCGGCTGTTCCAGAGGCCGGTAGTGGTGGGGCTGGATGCCCACCTGCAGCAACTGGTGCAACTCTCGGCGGGGGAGATCCGCCGCTCCGCCGTTGATCATGGTATCCGTGACCACCTGGCAACGGCGATCCTGCTCGCACTGTCGGACCGGCTGGGCGAGGAGCGCAACCGGGTACCGCTGCGGCGCGCCGGTCTCGACCCGGAAACCCTGCGCCGCTATGTCCTGGAAAACCTGGGGCAGCGCATTACCGTTGAGGACCTGGCGGCACAGGCCTGCCTCAGTCCCAGCCGGTTCCACGAACTGTTCCGCGAGGCCATGGCTACCAGCCCCTACCGCTTCCTGCTCAATACCCGCCTGGACCAGGCCTGCCAGATGCTGAGGACCACCTCGCTGTCGGTGGCGGACATCAGTGCCCGCACCGGTTTTTCCAGCCAGTCGGCCTTTACCACCGCCTTGCGAAAACACCGGGGGCTTACCCCGACACAGTTCCGTGAACGGCTCTGACATCCGCCCAGATTTCCAAAGATCGTAAGTATTTATAAACAGTCCGCAGGAGTTTGAAAGTGGTCGATCCTTACACGAGCTAGATTACAGGCGTGTTAATTTCACCTGTATTCGGAATGGGCTGATATGTTCCCTGCTTCCAACGTTCTGGGTCCCGCTTTCCAGGAACAGTCCCGTGGCTGGTTCTGGCAGTCCATCGTGGATAACTACGCGGTGGATGAGGCCGGTTACCTGCGCGAGCTGATGAAGCTGGCCCGCAGTGACGCCGCGGAGAAAAAGGCGGTCACTCACCTGGCGACGGACCTGATCCGGGATGTGCGGGAGCAGGACGATACGGTCCATATGGTGGATGCCCTGCTGCAGGAGTACAGCCTGGATACCGAGGAAGGCATACTGCTCATGTGCCTGGCCGAGGCCCTCATGCGTATCCCGGACAGGCACACCGCCGACGCCCTGATCCATGACAAGATCTCCACCGCCGACTGGCAGAAGCATGTGGGTCGCAGTGAATCCACCCTGGTCAACGCCTCCACCTGGGGGCTGTTGCTCACCGGCCGTGTGGTGAAGATGGACAGGCGCATTGACGGCTCGCCCTCGAGTATCTGGAAGCGGCTGGTCAAGCGCAGCGGCGAGCCGGTTATCCGCAATGCCATGGTCCGGGCCATGGCCATCATGGGCAGGCAGTTTGTCCTGGGACGTGATATCCACGAGGCCCTGAAGAACGCCCGGGAGTACCGGGACAAAGGCTACACCTATTCCTTCGACATGTTGGGCGAGGCGGCCATGACCCGGGAGGACGCGGCCGGCTACCTGGCGTCCTACCGGAATGCCATCGAAAGCGTCGGCAGCGACAGCTATACCGCCGATGGGGTCCCCCGCCCATCCATTTCCATCAAGCTGTCCGCCCTCCATCCCCGGTATGAGGCATCCCAGGAAGGGCGGGTCATGACGGAACTCCATGACACGCTGGTGGACCTGCTGTCGCTGGCCAGGGAGCGGGATGTCGCCATTACCATCGACGCGGAGGAAATGGATCGGCTGGAACTGTCCCTCAAGCTCTTCGGAAAGGTGTTCAGCGATCCGGTTGTGCGGGGCTGGGGCGGGTTCGGTATGGTGGTTCAGGCCTATTCCAAGCGGGCCCTGCCGGTACTGTGCTGGCTCAACCGGCTGGCCAGGGACCTGGGGGATGAGATTCCCATCCGCCTGGTGAAGGGGGCCTATTGGGACACTGAGATCAAGCTCAGCCAGCAGACGGGCACCGCGGGCTATCCGGTGTTTACCCGCAAGGAGGCCACGGATACCTCCTACCTGGCCTGCCTGAGGTTCCTGCTCAGTGACTACACGAACGGCAGCCTGTATCCGCAACTGGCCTCCCACAATGCCCATACCGTGGCCTCGGCACTTGCCATGGCCCGGCGAAAGGGCCGGCGTTTCGAGTTCCAGCGCCTCCACGGTATGGGCGACGCACTCTACAATACCCTCCTGGCGAAGGAGAAAATCCCGGTAAGGATCTACGCGCCGGTGGGGCCCCACAAGGACCTGCTCCCTTACCTGGTGCGGCGGCTGCTGGAGAACGGGGCCAATTCCTCCTTTGTCCATCGCCTGGTGGACGCCCGTACCCCCATCGAAGACCTGGTGACCAATCCGGTGGATGAGCTGGAGCGATACCAGAGCCTGCCCAATGATCGTATTGACCTGCCTGAAGCGCTCTATGGGACGGAACGCCGCAACTCCCGTGGCCTGAATATTCATGTGGCAACGGACCGTGAGCCCCTGCTGGCCACCCTGGCGGGCTGGTCGGGCCATCAATGGCAGGCCGGCCCCGTGATTAATGGTCACCGTCGGGACGACGGCGGGAAAAAACCGGTCCATGCCCCCCACAACCACGCCGATATGGTGGGTGAGGTGGTCTGGGCCAGCGATACCCATGCCCGCGAGGCACTCGAGGCTGCCTCGGGTGGTTTCCCAGCCTGGAACGAGCGCCCGGTGGGGGAGCGGGCCACGTGCCTGGAGCGCTATGCCGGCCTGCTGGAAAGGCACATGGAAGAACTGATTGCGCTGTGCTGCCGGGAGGCCGGCAAGACCCTGCAGGATGGCATTGACGAAGTGCGGGAAGCCGTGGATTTCTGCCGTTACTACGCGGCCCAGGGCCGTTACCGTTTCGAGCGACCGATTGCACTGCCGGGGCCCACCGGCGAAAGCAACGAGCTTTACCTGGAAGGGCGGGGCGTTTTCCTGTGTATCAGTCCCTGGAATTTCCCCCTGGCCATCTACACAGGACAGATGATGGCCGCCCTGGTGGCCGGGAATGCGGTGATCGCCAAACCGGCGGAACAGACCAGCCTGCTGGCCGCCAGGGCGTTCGAACTGATGCTGGAGGCCGGTTTCCCGGACGACGTGGTGCAGTTCCTCCCCGGTGACGGTGCCGGACTGGGGCGGGTACTGGTGCCCGACGGACGCATTGCCGGCGTGGCCTTCACCGGTTCCACGGATGTCGCCCATCTCCTGAACCGGCAACTGGCAGAACGCCCGGGGGCGATTGTGCCGCTGATTGCCGAAACCGGCGGCCAGAACGCCATGATCGTGGATTCCAGCGCCCTGCCGGAGCAGGTGGTGGCGGATGTGATCCAGTCGGCCTTCGCCAGTGCCGGCCAGCGCTGTTCTGCATTGCGGGTGCTATACCTGCAGGAGGATGTGGCGGACCGGATGGAAGAACTGCTGGCGGGGGCCATGCAGGAACTGTCAGTGGGGGATCCGGCGTTGTATCGCACCGATATCGGCCCGGTGATCGACGGAGAGGCCCGCTCCGCTCTAGAGTCGCACCTGGAGGCGCTACGGGCGTCCGGCGCACGCTTTATTGCGCAGACGCCCCTGCCGGATCATGGCACCGACGGCAGTTTTGTCGCCCCCACTGTGGTCGGGATCCGGGGCATCCAGGATCTGGACCGGGAGCATTTTGGACCGATCCTTCACGTGGTGCGCTATGAGGCCGAACAGCTTGATGAGGTGATCGATCACATCAATGCTTCCGGTTACGGCCTCACACTCGGTATCCACAGCCGCAGCGAGGCCACCGCCGCCCATATCGAGCGAAGGGTGAAGGTGGGCAATACCTACATCAACCGCAACCAGATTGGTGCGGTGGTGGGTGTGCAGCCGTTCGGCGGACATGGGCTGTCCGGCACCGGACCCAAGGCCGGCGGACCGCACTACGTCCTGCGCTTTGCCGCCGAACGGGTCAGGACCATCAACACCACGGCCGTGGGCGGCAACGCATCGTTGTTGTCCCTGGGGGTGGAGAAGGTTGAACACTGAAAGGGCCCCGGTTGGCCCATCAACGGATTAACAGGGAGGGAAAAACAATGCGATAGCAGGCGGGATAAAAATAGCACGCTATCATTGGTATACGGGAAAGCAATAAAACCGCAACGGGGATACCCGACGAGATAAAAAAATAAAGGGTGTTGCTGCCGGTCTGCAGGACGGACAGGTGGGGCGCCAAACGGTCGGACACGGTTCCGGCCCAATAAACTGGAGGATTTTCATGGCCATTGGCGTTTGGATAAGTCTATTTCTCTATTTCGGGCTGATGATTGCCATCGGCTTGTATGCGATGCGCACGTCCACGTCTTCCTCGGAAGACTACATGCTGGGCGGGCGGGCCCTCAGTCCCAAGGTCGCTGCGCTGTCCGCAGGTGCTTCCGATATGAGTGGCTGGTTGCTGCTGGGGCTGCCGGGGGCGCTGTATGTGTCCGGTCTGGCCAGCGCGTGGATCGGTATCGGCCTCTTCGTTGGGGCGTTCATCAACTGGGTTGTGGTTGCTCCCAGGCTGCGTGAGCAGACTGTTCACTATGGCAACAGCCTGACCATTCCCGCCTTCCTTTCCAACCGTTTTCCGACCATGGCGCTGCCACTGCGGACCATATCGGCGATCGTCATCGTGCTCTTCTTCGCGGTGTATACCGCCTCCGGCCTGGTTGCCGGTGGCAAGCTGTTTGAAAGTGCATTCGCCGAGATCCTGAACGTGCCCGGGATGAGCGACTATGCGGTGGGTATCCTGATCACCCTGGGTGTGGTCCTGGTCTACACCGTGGTGGGCGGCTTCCTGGCCGTGAGCATGACGGACTTTGTCCAGGGCTGCATCATGATGCTGGCGTTGATCATCATGCCGGCGGTGGTGCTCTTTGGCGAAGGGGGCGGTGGTTTCGCCCAGGCCTCCCAGACCCTGAATGAGGTGGACCCCTCCCTGTTGTCGTGGACCGAGGGGCTGACGATCATCGGCTTCCTGTCGGCGGTTACCTGGGGGCTGGGCTATTTCGGCCAGCCACACATCATTGTCCGCTTCATGGCGGTACGCAGTGTCGAGGAGGTCCCGGTCGCCCGGAACATCGGCATGACCTGGATGGGCATTTCCCTGATCGGCGCCATTTCACTGGGCATCTTCGGTCGCGCCTATGCCGTCCGTAATGGCCTGGATGTGGCGGATCCGGAGACGATCTTCATCATCCTGTCCGAACTGCTGTTCCATCCGCTGATCACCGGCTTCCTCTACGCCGCGCTGCTGGCGGCGGTGATGAGTACCATTTCCAGTCAGCTGCTGGTGTCTTCGTCCTCCCTGACTGAGGACTTCTACCGCCTGTTCCTGCGCAAGGACGCCACCGACCGTGAATGCGTCAATGTTGGCCGGGTCTGTGTGGTACTGGTGGGTATCGTGGCGGCCTTCATCGCTTCCGACCCGGACTCGCAGGTGCTGGGGCTGGTCAGTAACGCCTGGGCAGGCTTCGGTTCCGCCTTCGGTCCGCTGATCATCCTGTCGCTGATGTGGAACCGGATGAACGGTGCCGGCGCGGTCGCTGGTCTGGTGGTTGGTGCGGCCACGGTGATTATCTGGATCTCCCTGGGCTGGAACGCCAGCTTCATGGGTGGTCCGGGCGTCTACGAGATCATCCCCGGCTTCATCGCCTCCTGGATCGCCATTGTGGTGGTCAGCCTGGCGACGGGAGACCGGGGCGAATACCAGGCCATCAACCGGTAACAATCGAGTCACGTCAGTCTTTGGGGCCCTGCGGGGCCCCTTTTTTGGTGCGCCCGGCACGGGCGCACTCCTGGAGGTGA
>NZ_JAVVLT010000100.1:0-36500 GCF_036224885.1 Marinobacter sp. OP 3.4 | reverse complement strand
CCAGAAGCCTCAGCGTCACGCAGTAGGCTAACGAATTACCCAGACGGGACACTAGGGAAACGGGCTTTTATAACATACAGCTTGATAGGTAGCTATTGGTGGCGCTGTGGTAGCTTGCCATCAGCACGTTTGTGGAGATTCGCTATGCCGTCTTGCCCCTGTGGCAGCCAGCAACCCTACGGGGACTGCTGCCAGCCCTTCCATCTGGATCGGATGCCCGCACCAGACCCCGAAACACTGATGCGTTCCCGCTACAGCGCCTTTGTGCTGGAGCTGCCCGACTACCTGCTGGCCACCTGGCACCCGGATACACGACCGGCCACACTGACATTGGAGCAGTCGCCGGACTGGGTGAGTCTGCAGATGCTGTCGTCAGGAGAGCAGGGGGATCGGGGGCAGGTGCACTTCCGGGCCGTGTACCGGATGCCGGACGGATTTGGTTACCTGGAGGAAACATCAGACTTTGTGTGCGAGGATGACTGCTGGTTCTACCTTCGTGGCGACACCCGGGAAGGGAGGCTGGACCCGGGCCGCAACGACCGCTGTCCCTGCGGTAGCGGGAAAAAGTTCAAGGCCTGTTGCCGGATATGACGGCCATGGCCGACGGAGGTACATCCTTCGATGCGGATAGGGACGCATGACCATGAAACAGCCCATTGTCGGCTATCACCGTGATGACGAAGGCCACTGGGTGGCGCAACTGGCCTGTGGCCACAACCAGCATGTTCGCCATGAACCACCCTGGGTAAACCGCCCCTGGGTGGTGTCAGCGGAAGGTCGGCGGGGAATGCTCGGCTTTGAACTGGATTGTGTGAAGTGCCGGGAGGGCGCCCCGCCGGACGAGCGCCCTCCTCAGAACGGTGAGGCAGTGTGATCAGTCCTGCAATGCCTGCAATACCGCCTTGGCGGCCCCTTCCGATGAGGCCGGGTTCTGGCCGGTGATCAGGTTGGCATCCACCACGATATGGGGCGACCAGTCATCCCCCTTGCTGTAGTCACCGCCATTCTCACGGAGCATGTCCTCCACCAGGAAGGGCACCACATCGGTCAGTCCGGCGGCTTCCTCCTCGCTGTTGCTGAACCCGGTCACCTTGCGACCGCGTACGAAGTAGTCGCCGTTGGGGGATTCAGGGCGGCGCAACACGGCGGGGGCATGGCACACGGCGCCGATTACCTTGCCTTCCCGGTTCGCTTCCTCCAGTAGTCTGATGGAATCGGCGTCCTCGGCCAGGTCCCATAGTGGCCCATGGCCGCCAGGGTAGAACACCGCATCGAAGTCATGGATGTTCACGTCGCTGAGCTTTCGGGTGCTCGCCAGGGCCTGTCGTGCCCGGTCATCCTGGCTGAAGCGGCGGGTGCTGTCGGTAAGGGCATCCTCCGCCTCGCTGTTGGGGTCAACGGGCGGCTGTCCGCCCTTGGGAGAGGCCAGGGTGATATCCGCCCCCGCATCCTGGAACACATAGTAGGGCGAGGTGAACTCTTCCAGCCAGAAGCCGGTCTGGTGACCGGTGTCGCCCATCTGGCCATGGGATGTAAGAACCATCAGGATTTTCATGGGTGTGTCTCCCTTCTCAGTTCGGGAAATGACTATTGGGTTGGCGGGAACCCGGGGCTTATGTTGCTGCCTGATGTCCTACGTTGGTATGCATTCCGGCGTTTACAACCCGGAGTCAATTTTCGTGCGTAGATACCCTTATCACTGAACTGAGGCCTGGTTCCGGTTGATAGCTGTCTTCGACCACGACGTGTCGGTATGCTGTGTCGGCCTGAAAGGAGTTGGATGTTATGAAGCACAAGGCAAGAGAGTGCATGTGGGCGCCAGGCATGCAGGACACCGATGTCACCTACGCCGGGGAACATACCTGGGAGGAGATAGACCGGGCCAGGAAGGAAATGGACCGCCAGCAGGGCCCTGGGGCACCAACAGGGCTGTTCATTATCCTGGGCCTGGGAGCGGTCATGATCGGCGCCTGGCTGGTGCTGTAACGGTGTCAGTCGTCGGGTTGGCCCTGGGAGTCGATCCGGGGCGGATGCGAAAGGATGGCGTCACGGGCGGCCAGCCGCTCCCGATCGATCTGGTCGGCCAGTTCCGTCATCACCGGAGGCAGCCGCGGGTCCATCCGGCTATCGGCCAGCTCCGCCAGTAGCCGGAGCTGTTGGTGGCGGTCCTGGAATTCCCCGTAAAGGGCCTGTTGTTCCTTCAGTTCCCTCAGCAGGGGGCGATAGTATCCCTTGTCCAGTTCGGCCAGGTAACGGAGCCGCTTGAGGGCCTTGCGCACTTCATGGAAGTCCTCGTCCGGTGCCTCCGCGGACAGGGCATGGAACCCCTCGAGACAAAGCTGTCCCCGTGCCCGGACGGTGTCGTGGATGGCGTCCGGCGTGGTTTCCCCCAGGGCCCGGTACAGCAGCTTTCCGGTGATCGTCTGCTCCCATTGTGCCAATTCCCGGCGCCATTTTTTCCGTTCCAGTTCCCCCGACAGTGACTGCCGCTCCCGTTCCCGCCAGTGCCGGTAGAAATCCCTGGCACCGGAGGCCTGTAACGACCGTTGCAGGCGCGGGTTGCCTGACGCCTGTTGCTCAAGGTAATGCAGGAAGACATCCAGGTCCCGCAGTTGGCTGGTTCGCCTGGCCATGCGTTTGAGTGGTTTCAGGCTTTTTCGGAGTGCGCTTTCTCCGGAGATGGTCTCGACCGCCTCGGTTACCGCTCGGCTGCGCCTGAGGTTGATCCGGAACTGGTGCAGGAACTCCGGGTCGATGCCCTGGATCACGCCGGGCTGGAGTGCGCGCAGGGTATCCAGTTGATGGCGCAGTGATACGGGCACCTGCTTTCGCAGGCTGTTACCGGTTTCCGGCGCCTCGGGCGCCTTGCGGCGATAGAGCTGGTAGCTGGCCTGGGCCGGGGGCAGGTAGCGCACCAGTGTTCCGTCCCCCTTGCCCAGTTGACGCCATTGGTCCAGAGGAAGTTGCAGGTGTAGCACGGCCCCGGTGACCATGTCCGGGGCCTCGCCATCGGTCAGCATGGCGGCCAGGTCCGTCAGGGCGGGGTTGTGGCCGATCAGGGTCACGGAAGGGGCGTCGCCCTTCAGGTTCCGGAGCCACTTGAACAGGTGTTTGGCACGGAAGGTATACAGGGTAGGCTCAAAGCGTATTCCAGCCACCAGATTGTGTTCCGGCAACTGCTCCAGCAGACCCTCAATGGTCTGCCGGGCACGGCAGGCGTGGCTCACATACACCGGATCGCCCAGGGCGCCGAGTTCCAGCAACGGACCGGCCATGGCCGCCACCTGGCGCTTGCCCCGCTTGTTGAGGGGGCGGTCGATATCGTGCAGGGAATCGTCCGTCCAGCTGGATTTTGCATGTCTGATCAGGAAGAGGCTCTTCATCGACAACATCCCTCTGTGCATCGGGTGGCCCGGGAAGCTATGATATCGGCTTCGTGCCGACTCCCATGCCAACATCGGTCGGTCACTGGATCAAGCCAGGAAGTTCGTGGGCCTGACCCTATCGGCTTCCAACAATAAAACCAAAGCAGGAAGTAATCACCATGACATTACGCTCAATGCTGAAGACAACGACACTGTTGCTGTCGCTGTCCCTCGTCGGGACATCCGCGATTGCCGAGGAAACCTATACCCTGAGGCTGGCCGAGACCTGGGGCCCCAACTATCCGATCCTGGGGGACACCAACCGTAGCTTGAAGGCCATGGTGGAAAAGATGTCCGAGGGCCGACTGCAGATCCGTATCGACTCCTCCAACAAGCACAAGGCGCCCTTCGGTATCTTCGACATGGTCAAGGCCGGTCAGTACGACATGGGCCATACCGCGTCCTACTACTATAAGGGCAAAATCCCCAACAGCATGTTCTTTACTACCGTACCATTCGGCATGACCGCGCCGGAACAGTACGCGTGGTTCTACTACGGTGAGGGGTTCGACCTGGCCCAGAAGGTCTACGGCCCCCACAACATGCTGTCGTTCCCCGGTGGTAACACCGGCGTGCAGATGGGTGGCTGGTTCCGTGAGGAGATCAATTCCCTGGAAGACCTGCAGGGCCTGAAGATGCGCACCCCCGGTTTTGCCGGCGAGGTGATGGCGGATATCGGTGTGGCCGTCACCAACATTCCGCCGGGTGAGCTCTACACCGCCCTTGAGCGTGGCACCATCGACGCCCTGGAGTGGGTCGGGCCGGCCCTGGACCTGCCCATGGGCTTCCACCAGATCGCCGAGTACTACTATGGCGGCTGGCAGGAGCCGTCCGCGGAACTGCAATGGCTGATCAACAAGGACACCTGGAACGAACTGCCGGAAGACCTGCAGGAAGTGCTCCGCGTGGCCATGCGCACAGCGGCCTATGACATGTACATCCAGACCATGCACGAAAGCGGCAAGGCCTGGAGCAGCATCCAGGAAGAGTATCCGGACGTGAAGTTCCGCACCTTCCCGGATGAGGTCATGGAAGAGCTGCGGGCCTCCACCAAGAAGCTGCTGGCCGAGATGGCGGAGAAGGATCCGCTGACCCGCGAGATCATCGAATCCCAGCGTGATTATATGGAGCAGATCCGTCCCTGGACCAACATCTCCGACCGGGCTTACCTGAACAACTCCGACGTGGAGTAAGTCTCACTGTCCTTGGGAATCGGGTTAAACATTCGGTTCCCATAAACAACAAACCCCGCTCAAGGCGGGGTTTGTTGTTTATGCAGGAGATCGAAACCCACAAGCGATGTTTTTCTGGCTGTCATGGGTGGGTAGTCATATCTTCTGAATCACATGTAAATAAAATTGACAGTGATGTCGACCGCCAGTGCGTCCAGCATGGGGCATACCCCATTACGGGCAGAGGGGGATTCAAGGCAGGAACTAACAGACACCCCCGCCGGAGCGGAGATGTCTGGAAGGCGTTACAGAGCGTTACTTGGCAGCGGTTCTGCGTCGAGCAAAACCAAGGCCCACCAGCCCCAGGCCCAGCAGGCCAAGCGTGGCGGGTTCCGGCACAGGAACATCAACAACACGGATAAAGCCCGCAGCGAAGGAGAAATCGTTCACTTCCTTTTCCTGGGAGTTCAGCCAGAAGTTGTTGAAGCCACCGTCGATACCGAGGGTCACGTCTTCAAACAGGTAGCTCATATAGCTGTTGTCGGCCTGCTTGATGCCCAGTACCCAGTCCACCGTGGTGCCTTCCCAGGCAGTGGGAACGATGAGTTGGTAGAGATACTCAAACTCACTGTCAGAACCGGAGACCTGCAGGTCAAACCCCGGAATGTCGCCAGCCTCGCTGTCCTTTCCGATATAGGTGAATGGATCCGTGCCGCCCCAGATGCTGTTGGTCAGATTGGTAATGTCGGTCGGGTTGGCAATATTGCTGGCACTGTAATAGTGACAGGCATCGGCATAAGAGCCATTGGCACTGGCGCTTTCGGTGGTGTTGACGCCACCATTGATACAGGGCACTGCCTGCACGGCCAGGGAAGCTGTCATCAGAAGGCTCCCGGCTATCAGTGCTGTTGCTTTACTGCTGTGTGTTTTCATTTCTCACTCCTGACGGTGTACGGCGACACCGGGTACTGATGCTACGCCCCATGGCGTAGTGAATCTGCCTGTTCCAAAGCACGGTTTATGCCATATACTTAATGCATTGAATTTAAATAATTTTTTTTGGCCGTTTGCGTCAGGTGTGTAAATAATATTGACGTTTGTTTTGGGTCACCCTTTTGATGTGGTGAGCCCTTCTCTTCATCTCTGTAAACCATGCCGAGAGGACCAGCGGATCTCTGAGCTTTTGCCGGTCCGTGGCCCCGGGTTATGCTCCACCAACAATCACAACAGGAGTAAAAAAATGTCAGATCGTCTTGCAGGAAAAGTGGCGGTGATTACCGGCGGCACCAGCGGCATTGGCGAGGCCACGGCCCGTCGTTTTGTGGAGGAGGGCGCCACGGTGATTATTGCCGGTCGCAGTGTGGATAAGGGCGAGAAGCTGGCGACGGACCTGGGGTCGAACGCCGTCTTCCGGAAAGCGGACGTCATGAACGAAGCTGATATAGCCGCCCTGGTGGACAGCGCAGTGGAGCAGTATGGTCGCCTCGATTGCCTGTTCAACAACGCCGGCGCCGGTGACCGTACCACCCTGGATTCGGTGACCGAAGAGGAGTTCGGCCACATCATGCGCCTGCTCACCGGCAGCGTGGTGTTCGGCATCAAGCATGCCGCCCGGGTGATGCGTAAACAGGGCTCCGGCTGCATTATCAACAACTCCAGCATTGCGGGTCATCGTCTGGGGCAGGGGGGCTACCTCTACTCCGGCGCCAAGGCGGCAGTCAGTCACCTGACACGGCTAGCCGGCGTGGAGCTCGGCGCTGATGGCATTCGGGTGAACGCCATTTCACCGGGAGCGGTGGCCACCCCTATCTTCTGGGGTGGGTCCGAGCGGGCCAATACACTCAGCGATCTGGAAAACGAGGCCAAAATGGCCAAGCTGGAGAAGAACCTGGCAAAAGCGACGCCACTACCGCGGGCGGGGCTGGCGGTGGATATCGCCAACGCGGCGGTGTTCCTGGCCAGCGACGAGGGCTCGTTCATCAACAGCCACGACCTGGTGGTGGACGGGGGCCGGATTTCCATGTTCAACGAGAAGTCCGGCTGACCGGAACCGGCCCAACCAGAAAGGGGGCACCGTGGCGCCCCCTTTTTTAACGGGATGGGTTCTGGCTCAGTCCCTGCCTTCCAGCGCCGCCCGCATCTTCAGCGTTACCAGCACCGTATTCAGGTGCGGCACCGGTATGCCGTGGCGTTGCGCGATAGCCACCACATTGCCCAGTACCGCCTCCCGCTCGATGGGCCGGCCATTGAGGTAGTCCAGGGCCATGCTGTTCTTGTAGGGGGGCATCTTGCGGGTGCCGGTGATATTCTGCTCGATCACCTTGTCCTCCATGGGGTAGCCCTCGGCGGCGGCCACGTCCATGACCTCCCGGATCATGGCGCGGATCAGGTCCTCGCCCCCTTCGGTGTCCAGGATGGTCTTGGTGTCGGCGCCGTTGGCGATGACGGACAGGGGGTTGAACGGGGTGTTCCACAGGCATTTGCGCCAACGCTCGCCCACCACCTGCTCGGTCAGGTCGATGTTGATGCCGCCGTCGATAAACAGCTGGGACAGCTCCCGGCAGTTGTCGTCAATGCCTTCCGGGTAGCGGCCCATGACCAGCTTGCCGTAGGCCTTGTGTTCCACCACGCCCGGCTCGGTGCGGCTGGCGGCGATGAAGGCCAGGCAGCTGATGATGGGGTTGTCCGGGTAGGCGTCGGCCAGTTCCCGTTCGATATCCAGGCCGTTCTCGATCAGTACCAGGCGGGTGTTGCTGCCCATCCAGGGTTTTACCAGGGCTGCGCGGTCGATGCCGGGCAGGACTTTCACGCACAGGATCAGGTAGTCCGGCTCTTCCACCGGCGTGTCGCCGTCCCGGTAGACGTGGTCCGGCTGGTAGGACAGGTCTCCCAGGGGGCTGGAAATACGGATGCCGTTGGCTTTTACCGCATCGTACTCGGAGCGTAGTACCGTGCTGACGCTGCACCCCGCCTTCTTCAGGACGGCGCCGTAGAAGCTGCCGATGGCGCCGGCGCCGACGATCAGGATGCTGGGTTTGTTGCTCATGTCAGGAATGTCTCCTTGATTCGTCAATAAACGTGATCACAGGTGCCTTAACGACGGACCGGGGCCATGCTCAGGTGGGCGCCGCCGTCTATCAGGATGGTTTCGCCGGTAGTCAGGTCGCCGCCGATAATCAGTCCCAGGCAAACGTCCGCAACGGTTTCTGGTGAGGCGGCATCATGCAGCGGGGCACCCCTCTTGGTTTTCTCCAACAGGGCATCGTACTTGTCCTCGCCGAGGCCCTTCTTCAACCATTCGCCCTGCACAAAACCGGGGCAGACCGCGTTGACACGAACCTCCGGCCCCATGACGCGGGCCAGGGACCGGGTCATGGTGACCAGTGCCCCCTTGGAGGCGGCATAGGCAATGGAGCTGCCAATACCGGCGAGCCCGGCAATGGAGGCCATGTTGATGATGTGGCCGGAGCCATTGGCCCGCAGGGCCTTCTCGGCGGCACGGGTCATCTGGTACGGGCCCACGGTGTTAACGGCGTACAGGTCCAGGAAGTCCTGCTTGTCGAGGCCGTCGAGGTTGGCGTGGTCGCAGAATTTGGTGGTGCCGGCGTTATTCACCAGGATATCGAGGCGACCGAACTGTTCCACGGTGGCATCCACCAGGGCCCGGCAGTCCGCGTCTTCCGCCACGTTGGCCCGGACCACCAGGGTCCTGACGCCAAACTTCTCGCAGTCGGAAGCCACGTCCCGGGCGCCGTCCTCATTGTTGCTGTAGTTGATCACCACATGGCAGCCATGCTCGGCAAACAGGCGGGCAATGGCGGCGCCAATGCCGGAGGAGGAGCCGGTGACAATGGCAACGGAATCTTTGAGTTTCATGGAGTGGCCCTTCTTGTGGTTGTTGATTGGAAAGGGGGAACGAGCCTCATCCTTGATTGGCGAATTCGGTATCTTCTCTCGTTCTGCGAAACACATCAATCATTATTGGCCCCTGGCGGAGTAAGCAGGTCATCATGCCGTAGCCAGGTAACCCCAAGCATAGCCATGACTGCGGCCAGCGACAGGCACAATACCGCAGCCGCCAGGTAGACATCCCGTAGTGACCCCAGCAATGCGGCAACCGGGGCAACCACCAGGGGGGACAGGAACTGGCCCAGGAAGATTGCGGACGACGAGCCCCCGAATACCCGCCCCCGGTACGCCGTCGGTGTGATGCGCATCAGCCAGACATTGGTATTGGGCAGGAAAATGCCGAACCCCAGTCCCGCCAGGCTGACACCCACCAGTGTAAGGGCATAGCTGTGAGCGTAGCCCACGATGGTGAATCCGATGGTCACCAGAACAAAGCCGATCACGTAGAGGCTGCTCACGGTGAGCCAGGGCTTGAGGCGGCCGTAGGTGAACGATACCACGGCCGCCGCCATGGGGGTGGTGGACAGCGCCAGGCCAATGGCGGTACCACTGACCTCGTGGCGCTCTGTCAGCAGGAACGGCAGTTGCGCCGGCACCATGTAGAACATGGCCATGCTGATCAGGCCAAGGCTGTAGGCCAGGATCACCCGGCCCCAGGGGAAAGGCTCCGGTGGGAGCTGTACCCCGGACTCATTGTCCGTGTCCGCTGACGCTGATGGCTCATAGAGCACCGCCCGGGCATAGGGCAGCAGGAGCAGTCCGGCGATGTAGACCAGGAAGGGGCCGCGCCAGCTCCAGTCCGCCAGGGCGCCGCCCAGGTTGAGGAACACCACCCCGCCCAGGGCCATGAAACTGCCCTGCAGGCCCAGGAACCGGGCCCGTTCGGTGGCATTGAAGTAGTCACCGATCAGCGTCGTGCTGATACTGATAATGCCCGCCACGGCGATACCGAGGATGGCCCGGGACAGGATCAGTACATCCACCCGGTCAATCAGGAACCCGGACAGTCCCGCAAGGCCGTACACCAGCAGGGCCACAAGGAGCAGGTTGCGGCGACCGAAGCGGTCCGCCAGATACCCCATGGCCGGACTGAACAGGGTGATCATCAACGCCGGCATGGTCAGCACCAGTTGCACCGCTACCTCGGCATTGCCGCCGAAGTGGCGGTTCATGCCGGGCAGGGAGGGCGCAATAATGGCACCCGCCAGCACGGTCATGGTGCTGGCCAGTAACAGCACGGCCTTGATGTGGATGGGGCGGGAAATGGCAGGGCTCCTTGGATGCTTGTCGATCTATAAGAAAGCTACCTGATTACGCCGGCCGTGCCCAGTGATTCCGGCTGTTTCAGGGCCCGAAAACAGGAAGGCCTGCGGATGCAGGCCTTCGTTCATGACAATGGCAGGGATCAGTAACCGGAGGTGGCGGACAGGCCGAACCACTCCGGCATCACCAGCAGGGTGATCACCACCGCGATCTGGATCAGGATGAACGGAATCACCCCCCGATAGATCTGGGTGGTCTGCACGCCCGGTGGCGCGACCCCCTTGAGGTAGAACAGACTGAACCCGAATGGGGGAGTCAGGAAACTGGTCTGCAGGTTCATGGCAATCAGGATCGCGAACCACAGCATGTTGATGCCCAGCAGTTCGGCAATCGGCGCCAGGATCGGCACCACGATGAAGGAGATCTCCACGAAGTCGATGAAGAAGCCCAGGAACAGGATGATCAGCATCGACAGGATCAGGAAGCCCCATTTCTCGCCGGGCAGCGCCAGCATCCATTCCTCCAGCAGGTAGTCGCCGCCGGTGTAGCTGAACACCATGGAGAAGGCGGTGGCGCCCACCAGGATGGCGAACACCATGGCGGTTACCTTGACGGTATCCTTCGCGGAATCCCAGATCACCTGCCATGAGAACTGGCGATAGATCAGCGCCAGTACCACGGAGCCAACGCCACCAAGGGCGGAGGATTCCGTCGGGGTGGCGATGCCGGTGAAGATGGAGCCCAGCACCACCACGATCAGGGCCAGCGGTGGAATGATCGCCAGCAGGGCCCGGCGTATTTCCTGGGCGCGGGACTGGCTGTCATCCCTGGGCATGGCCGGGGCGATCTCCGGCTTGAGGTAGGCCATGATCAGGATATAGGCCACGTACAGGCCGATCAGTATCAGGCCGGGAATCACCGCCGCCTTGAACAGGTCGCCCACCGGCAGACCAATCACGTCACCCAGGATAATCAGGATGATGGAAGGCGGGATGATCTGCCCCAGGGTGCCCGAGGCACAGATGGTGCCGGTAGCCAGTTCGGTCTTGTAGCCATGGTGTAGCATGACGGGCAGGGAGATCAGGCCCATGGCCACCACGCTCGCCCCCACCACGCCGGTGGAGGCCGCCAGCAGGGCGCCCACCAGGATGGTGGAGATGGCCAGGCCGCCGCGCACGCCACCAAACAGCTTGCCCATGGATTCCAGCAGTTGTTCCGCCAGCTTTGTACGCTGCAGCACCAGCCCCATGAAGATGAACAGCGGCACCGCCATCAGCGTGGTATTGGTCATGATGCTCCAGATGCGGAACGGCATGAAGGCGAACAGCTGCGGACCTTCGGCAATCAGCCCGAATATCAGCGCGACGCCGCCGAAGGTGAAGGCCACGGGGAAGCCCCACAACAGCATCAGCAGGCAGACCCCGAACATGACGATACCGATCATGCGAGACCTCCCGCGCTGTGTTCACTGTTTTCGTAATGGGCGTCCTGTTTGAGGACGCGAATAGCGTAGGTCACCATGTTGATACCAGCGATGGCCGTAAAGAAGGAAGAGAAGGAAATCAGGCTCTTGATGATCCAGCGGTGGGGCAGGCCACCGGGGTCGCCGCTGCCTTCGCCAAGGTTGTAGGACTCGACGGCGAAGTCGATCCCCAGCCAGGCAATGAAGAAGGCGAAGGGGATGACCAGCACCAGTGCCCCCACCAGGTTGACCCAGGCCTTGAAGGTCTCGCTCCACTTCGCGTAGAACACGTCAACCCGCACGTGACCGTCCGTGCGCAGGGCATAGGGTATGCCCATCAGGAACACCACCGAATACAGGTGCCATTCCATCTCCTGCATGCCGATGGAAACGTCGTTGAACACGTAACGTGATACCACGTCGTAGAACACGTTCAATGTCAGCAGGATAAACGCCACGCTGGCAATCCAGCCGCATAGGTAGCAAATGCGTCCCAGCCCGTTATCGATGAATCTGAGCCATCCCATGATGAGTCCTCGTACTACGGAAACAATCCCGCCCGGTCGGGCCTTGACGTGTGGGGCAGGCCTGTGAAAAAAGCGCCGGTAGTGTAATCGAAAGCGGTGTCTTTTTCACAAACATGCCTTGCAAAAAACAGCGCCGAAGCCCTGGGGCTTCGGCGCTGGTGACTGCATGGCCGTGGTTTACTCCACGTCCGCCATGTTGTTCAGGTAGGCCCGATCGGCGATGTCGATGTAGGCACGGGCATTTTCCAGGTACTTCTCCTGGGATTCGATAATGCGCGCGGCCAGCTCATCACCTTCGGCGGCTTCCTCCAGCAGTTTCTCGTTGGCTTCCACCATCGCCTGGAAGACATCATCCGGGAAGTTCTTGACCTGGATATTGGGGTGCTCTTCCTTGATGGAGGCCCAGGCCTTGGCGTTCTCGTGGACGGACTGGATCATCATGTCGTAGGCGGCGGTGCGCATGGCGACACGCAGGATCTGTTGCAGGTCCGCGGGCAGTTCGTTCCAGGTGTCCTGGTTGACCAGGAACTGCAGCTCGGTGGCGGGCTCATGCCAGCCGGTGTAGTAATAGTCGGCGATCTGCTGGAAGCCCAGGCGCAGGTCCAGGGCCGGGCCAACCCACTCCACCGCGTCGATGGTGCCACGTTCCAGGGCGGTGTAGAGCTCACCCGGGGGAATGTTGGTCGGGTTCACACCCACTTCCGCGAATACCTCGCCGGCAAAACCGGGAATCCGCATCTTCAGGCCTTCCAGGTCCTCCCGGGAGTTGATCTCGTCGCGGAACCAGCCACCCATCTGAATGCCGGTGTTACCGCCAGGGAAGGACAGCATGTTATGAGGTTCGTAGACCTCCTGCATCAGCTCCATGCCGTCGCCGTAGTAGAACCAGGCATACTGTTCCTGGGCGGTCATGCCGAAGGGCATGCTGGTGAAGAACAGGGTATTGGGGACCTTGCCCTTCCAGTAGTAGGAGGCGGAGTGGCCCATGTCGTACTGGCCGGCCTTGACCATGTCGAACACACCGAACGGGGCCTTGTGCTTGTTGGCGGAGTCGATGCGGACCCGCAGGCGGCCGTCGGACATTTCCTCGGCCATCTTGGCCATGTTCTTGGTGGCTTCACCGAAGATCGGGAAGTTGGGGCCCCAGGTTTCCGCCAGGCGGAGGGTGAATGTTTCCTGGGCATAGGCCAGGGGGGATGCAATCAGCGCGGAGAGGGCTGCCGCGGTCGCGGCGCGCCTGAAGAATGAACGACGTTTCATGGTGCGCGTTCCTCTGTTTGTTGTTGTTTACGTTGTTGTGATTGTCGCCCCCGATCCGTGTGTAACGGGAGCTGGCAAGCTTACCCGGTAAACGTAGCACGGATCGGAGGGCCGGTGAACTGATTCAGGATGCTATCTAGACTATCGTCGTAGAGGGGGCGGGGCGGTCGCCTCTCCGTTTTGGGGTTCAGCGCTTGAGGGGTGGTCGTTGTCGCTGGTTGGGCAGCGCCCCTGCCAGCTTGGCGGCAGGGGCAACCTTGAGAACTACTCGATTTCCACGGCCTCGGCGACCTGGTCCCGCAGGGATTTCTTGAGGATTTTGCCGACGCCGTTGCGGGGCATGGCGTCCATGAAGATCACCCGGCGCGGGGTCTTGTACTTGGCGAGGCGCTCCTGGCAGAACGCCAGCAGTTCTTCCTCACTGATGTCCGAGTCGGCATTGCGCACCACCACGGCGATCACTTCCTCGCCCATGCGTTCGGACGGCACGCCCACTACCGCCACCTCGGCCACCGCCGGATGCCGGGAGATCAGCTCTTCCAGATCACGGGGGTAGATGTTGAAGCCGCCCCGGAGGATCAGGTCCTTCTTCCGGTCGACGATGTAGAGGTAACCGTCCTCGTCCATTTTCGCCACATCGCCGGTGTGCAGCCAGCCATCACGGATGGCGGCGTCGGTGGCTTCCCGGTTGTTGTAGTAACCGGGGGTGACGTTCTCGCCCCGGACCAGCAGCTCACCCACTTCACCGGTTGGTAGCGGGTTGCCGGATTCGTCGGCGATGCGCAGCTCCACCCCGGGCATGGCCCGGCCCACGGAGCCGGGTTTGATGGGTTCGCCACGACGGTGCACCGACACCGCCGGGGCGGCCTCGGACAGGCCATAGCCTTCGTAGATCTCGGCGTTGAAGCGCTTTCGGAAGGCTTCGATCAGTGACACCGGCAGGGGTGCGGAGCCGGACCCCAGGGACTCCAGGGAGGACATGTCATACTCGTCCACCTCCGGCGCGGTGGTGAGGGCGTAGATCATGGCCGGCACCGCGCTGAAGCGCTCGACCCGGTGTTTCTGCACCGCTTCGCACACCTCGCGCACGTCGAACTTGGGCAGGATCACCATGCTGCCACCACGCAGGAACAGGGTATTGGCCATGGTGAAACCGTAGATATGGGCCAGCGGCAGGACGCCGATGGTGGTGCCGGGCTCGTCACCGCTTTCCTCCGCCAGGTGCACCGCCGCCGCAGCGTTGCTGTAGAGGTTGCGGTGGGTCAGCATCACCCCCTTGGGCTGTCCGGTGGTGCCGGAGGTGTACAGGATCACGGCGATGTCGTCTTCCTTGATCTTCGGCTTGCGGATATCGGGATCCGCCGCGGCCATCAGCGAGCACAGGCTCTGGCACGGAATGCCGGCGTTGGCGCTGGGCTGGTTCTGGGCGATGCCCGCCACCACCAGTCTGGGAGGTGTTTCCATGCCGGAGGTGGCCTGCTCCATGACCGGAATCAGGGCCTCGCTAGTGATGATGGCGCTGGCCCCGGAGGCCTGCAGGATGAATCCGATCTCACGGGGATGGAGCACGAACATCACCGGTAGCACGATGGCTTCCGCCCGCATCACGCCCTGGTAGGCAATGAACACCTCGGGACAGTTGGGCATGCACACCACCACCCGGTCACCGGGGGCCACGCCCAGGTCCCGGAGGCCATTGGCCAGCCGGTTGGCGCTGTCCTGGAGTTCCAGGTTGGTGATTTCCCGTTGCCCGGCGTAGAGCATGGGGTACTCGCCAAAGCGTTCGAGGCTCTGTTCTGGCAGATCAGTCAGGATCATTGTTTTTTTCCCTGGTTGATAAAACTGTCTTTGTGGGGAGCCGTCCGGCGGTCCCGAATTGTCAGGTGTTACCGAAACGTCCCTGGTGATTTTTGCGGTCTGTTTTGAAACCTTACAATAAAATTTTGCGCTGGCGTAACCCTTGTGCTAATTCTTTTGACGGAATTGGCCTTTCCGGTCAGCCAAAAAATGAATCGTTTCAATCCTGCCGACTCCATCCATGGCGGGAATTCCGGGACAACAACAATAAGCGGTCGGTAACCGGCCGCAAAGGGACACCCTATGCAGGGCAAAGTTGCGTCTGCTCATCCTCGTCATACCGCTGCCGGGCGCTGCGGGCCCGCCATGCCGCCACTGGCCAGGCGGTTCGTGCGTCGCCTGATGCACCTCCTGGCGGTGCTGGCGATCGTCAGCGTGGCGACTTTCCTGATGCTGGAACTGCTGCCCGGCAACCTGGCCGACTCCTTCCTCCATGAAAACGCCTCCGAGGCGGAAGTGGCCGCCATTGAACGGGATCTGGGGCTCGACAAGCCCCTGGTGGAGCGCTTCATGGACTGGGCTGGCAACGCCCTGCGGGGTGACCTGGGGGAATCGCCGGTCAGTGGGGAGCCGATCTCCGCCGCTATCGCCGAACGGTTGCCGGTAACGCTGCAACTGTTGCTCTATGCCCAGTTGCTGTCCCTGGCCATCGCGTTGCCACTGGGCATCCTTGCGGGCTACCGGGAGGGCAGCACGCTGGACCGGGTCATCTCTGGCGGTGCCCTGGGTTCCCTCGCCATGCCCCATTTCGTGTGGGGCATCCTGCTGATCCTGCTCCTCAGCATCTGGCTGGACTGGCTGCCGGCCACCGGCTACGTGCCCTTTCTGGAATCCCCCCCGGGTAACCTGATGTCCCTGTTCCTGCCGGCCCTGACCCTGGCCATGGTGGAGGCGCCCGTCTACCTGCGGCTGCTGCGCTCCGATGTGGCCAGCACCCTGCGGGAGGACTACATCGTGGTGGCCCGGGCCAAGGGGCTCGGCGACCGGCAGATCCTGCTGCGCCATGCCCTGCGACCGTCCTCGTTCACCCTCATCACCCTGATGGGGATCAATATCGGCAACCTCATCGGAGGATCGGTGATTGTCGAGAGCCTGTTTGCCTTGCCCGGCGTTGGTCGATATCTCGTGGAGGGAGTGATCCGCCGGGACTTTTTTACCGTGCAAGGCGTGGTTCTGGTGATCGCCGTGGCCTTCGTGCTGGTCAACCTGCTGGTGGACCTGGCCTATAACCTGCTGGACCCGAGGCTGAGTCATGACAGCGCTCACTGAGCAGGTGGGTCATCTGTCCACACTGTCGCGCCCGGACTGGCGGTTGGTGTTGCCCGTCGGCTGGCTGGCGCTGGTGTTCCTCGCGGCCCTGACCGTGGACTGGCTACCAGTGCCGACGCCCACCGACATGGACTTCATGGCGGTGGAGACCCTGCCGTCGGCGGAGCACTGGCTGGGCACCGACCAGGATGGCCGCGATATCTTCAGCCGGGTGGCCCATGGCGCCCGGGTCTCGCTGGTGGTGGGGTTCCTGGCGCCGCTGGTGGGGTTGTTCTTCGGCACCCTGCTGGGCTTGCTGTCTGCCTGGTACGGGGGCATTGCCCGCACTTCCATCCTGGTGGCCCTGGACGCCATCCTGGCCTTCCCGGGGCTGGTGCTGGCCATGGCGCTGACCGCCATTCTGGGGGCATCGGTGGGCAGCGTTACCCTGGCCCTGGGCGTGCTCGCGATTCCGTCGTTTGCCCGTATCAGCCGGGCGCGGGCACTACCGCTGATCCAGCGGGAGTTCGTGCTGGCGGCAAAAACCGCCGGGGCCGGTGATGCCTGGATCCTGCTGCGGGAAGTGCTGCCCAACATGGTGATGACCCTGGTCACCTACACCCTGACCATTGTCTCGGTGATGATCGTCATCGAGGGAGCCCTGAGCTTCCTCGGTGTTGGCGTACCGCCACCCGCGCCCAGCTGGGGCGGCATGATCTCGGAAGGGCGTAGTGCCCTGGAGCGGGCGCCCCATATCAGCCTGATTCCCGCCGCCGCCATGTTTTTCACCGTGCTCAGCCTGAATGTGCTCGGGGACCGCCTGCGCCGCCGGGCGGAAGCCCGGGAAGGAGGATTGTCATGAACGCCGCCGTGCCACTGCTGGCCATTGAACACCTGAGCCTGGCCTTCCCCACGCCGGCGGGGGAGGTCCTGGCCCTGGACGACATCTGTCTGGACCTGCACCGGGGCCGCACCCTGGGACTGGTGGGGGAATCCGGCTCCGGCAAGTCGGTGCTGTCCCGGGCGATCCTGCGGTTGTTACCGCCGTCGGCGCAATGGTCGCCGGACGGCCACGTGCGCTTCCACGGCGAGGATCTGCTGGGGCTGGGCCGCAAGGGCATGCAGCAAATCCGGGGTCGCCGTATCGCGATGATCTTCCAGGACCCCATGACCGCCCTCAATCCGGTGCGCACCCTCGGCGCCCAGTTGATGGAGGGCATGTGCCTGCACCTGGGCATCGGTCGCCGGGAGGCGGAGCAACGGGCCCTGGACCTGCTGAAACAGGTGGGCATACCCTCCCCCGCCAGCCGCATGAACCAGTTTCCCCATGAACTCTCCGGCGGTATGCGCCAGCGGGTGGTGATCGCCATGGCGATCGCCTGCGAACCGGACCTGCTGATTGCCGACGAGCCCACCACGGCCCTGGATGTCACCGTGCAGGCGGAAATCCTCGACCTGCTGAAGGCACTGCAGGCCCAGCGCCGGATGGCCATGCTGCTGATTACCCATGACCTCGGGGTGGCCGCCGGCTACTGCGACGATATCGCGGTGATGTACGCCGGCCAGCTGGTGGAAATGGCCGACACCGGGTCGCTGTTCCGGCATCCGCGCATGCCCTATACCCGGGCGCTGATGGACTCCATTCCCCGCATGGAGGACGAGCCCCACAGCACCCTGACCAGCATTCCCGGACGGCCCACCGTGCGGATGGCGGGGCAGGCCGGCTGCCCATTTGCTGGCCGTTGCAGCCGGCGCCGTAGTGAATGCCTCAGCGAGACACCGCCGCCCACCCGATCCCGGGACGGCTTCTTCCGTTGCCACAACCCGCTGGAGGCCCCATGACCGCGTCACCGCCGGTGCTGGATGTGCGTCACCTGAGCGTGGACTATCGCCTGTCCGGCCGTCGCACCCTGCGGGCGGTGGATGATGTCAGCCTGCGGGTGGACGACGGTGAGACCCTGGCGCTGGTGGGGGAATCCGGCTGTGGCAAGAGCACCATCGCCCGGGCGGTGATGCAACTGAACCCCACCACCGAAGGCACCATCGAGCTGGAGGGCATTGACCTCGCTGGCCTGGGCCGGTCCGACCTCAAGGCCCTGCGCTACCGGTTCCAGATGATCTTCCAGGACCCGATCTCATCCCTTAACCCACGCCGCCGAGTCCGCGCGATCCTGGAAGCACCCCTGAAGATTGCCGGGATGAAGGACCCCGACGAGAGGCTTCGCCGCATCGAAAACATCCTGGAGCTGACCGGCATGGACCCGGCGGTGCTGGACCGCTATCCCCACGAATTCTCCGGCGGCCAGTGCCAGCGGCTGTCCATTGCCCGGGCCCTGGTGCTGGAGCCGAAACTGCTGGTGTGCGACGAACCCGTATCGGCACTGGATGTGTCGGTGCGGGCCCAGGTGCTGAACCTGCTCAACGACCTGCAGCGCAAGCTGGGCCTGAGCATGCTGTTTATTTCCCACGACCTGGCGGTGGTCCGCAACGTGGCGGACCGGGTGGCGGTGATGTACCTGGGGCGGATCTGCGAATCCGGCCCCGCCCGGGAGGTGCTGGAACGCCCGGCCCATCCCTATACCCGCAGCCTGCTCAGTGCCGTGCCGGTGCCCGATCCGTCCCGGCGCCCCGGTCGCATCGCCCTGGTGGAAGCGGAGTCCGCCTCCCACCTGGCAGTGCCCACCGGTTGCCGGTTTGCGCCCCGTTGCCCCCAGGCCCGGTCCATCTGCCATGAACAGCCGCCGGAACTGACCGACGCCGGCCAGGGGCGGGTGGTGGCCTGCCATTTCCCGGTGAGTGATGAGGGTGGCAGGGCACCCCTGGATAGTGCCGGCGGTCGGGGCGCCGACGATCACAAGAACAGAAGGGAGAACCCGTTATGTCCATGAAAGTATTCACCAGAGGCGCCCTGGCCGTGGCGCTGTGCGGCGCCCTCTGGGGCCAGGCCCAGGCGGCGGGCACCCTGACCATGGGGCTGGAATCCGATCCGATCGGGTTCAACGCCGCCAAGGCCCGCCTGTTCAACCAGACCACGTCCAATGTCGCCCTGGCGGTGATGGAAGGGCTGTTTGCCTATGATCGGGACGGCAACATCGTGCCCCGGCTGGGCCTGGAGCTGACCGAGGCGGAGGACCGCATGAGCGCCACCGTGACCCTCCGCCAGGGGGTGACCTTCCACGACGGCACGCCGTTCAACGCGGATGCGGTGGTAGCCCATTACGACTGGATCACCTCGCCGGGCAGCGGTATCAACACCGCCATGATCGAGCCCATCGACTATGTGGAGAAAGTGGACGAGTACACCGTGCGCTTCGTGCTCAACCAGCCCTGGGTGGCCCTGAAATCCGCCCTGGCCATCGACCACATGTTCAACTTTATCGGTTCGCCCACGGCGATAAAGGAAGACCCGGACGGGTTCCATCGCCATCCCGTGGGGACCGGGCCCTTCGAGTTCCAGGAATGGCGTTCCGGGGAACGGCTGGTGGTCACCCGTAACGGGGATTACTGGGACAGTGATCTGCCGCACCTTGACCAGGTGGTGTTCCGCGTACTGCCGGACAATGATACCCGCAACCAGAGCCTGCGGGCGGGGGAGGTGGATGTCACGCCGGTACCCACCCCAGCACAAGTGGTTGCGGCCCGGGAGGACGACAGCCTTGTGGTGCATGGCTATGAAAGTTCCGGTGCCCTGTCCTGGAACTTCCATAACCGCAAGGAGCCGTTCAAGGACCCGGAGGTGCGTCGTGCGGTGATCCAGGCGGTCAACGCGGAGGCCCTGATCAAGGTGTTCTACCAGGGCACCACGGTGCCTACCTCCGGGTTCTTCAATGCGGATTCCCCCTGGCACTGCGAGGACCTGGACTGGCCGTCCCATAATCCGGAACAGGTCAGCAAGGTACTGGAGGAGAAAGGCCCGATCCAGTTCGAGCACATCAGCACCAACACCCCGGCGGGCCGCCGGCTGGGGGGGATCTTCCAGCATTTCTTCCAGGAGGCGGGTTTCGATACCAACCTGGAACTGCTGGACCAGGGCCAGAACATCCGTGCCGGGTTGTTCGGTAACTACCAGATGAACATCTGGCGATTCGTGGATTTCGGTGGCGACCCGGACCTGAACCTCACCAGCTACCTGACCAGTACGGTCACCCGCCATGACGTGGAGGCCTACCGGCCCCTGTTGAAGGAGGCCCGCACCGAGACCGACACCGGGAAGCGCAAGGAGCTCTACTGCGAGATTTCCCGGAAGTTTGCGGACGATGCCATCTTCATGATGCCCGTGCAGTCCACCTACTATGTGCTGGCATCACCGAAGGTGAAGGATGTGGCGCCGCTGCGGAACAACCTGGTCCAGCTCCGGGATATCCGTATCGAATAGTCCCGGGGATAGGGCGCCCGGCGGGATCAGGCTGCGGTGGCTTCCTGCCGCTCCGGCGGTGGGTTCTTCATCATTGCCATGGGGTAGAGCCCCAGCAGGTAGAACAGGGCCATCAGGGCGAAGGCATCCTGGTAGCCGGGGAAGGTCAGCGGGATGCCCAGGCCGGAGGTCCAGTGGGTCTGCTCCTGCAGCAGGATGGCAGACAGGCTGACACCCAGGGAACCGCCGAACTGGCGGGCGAAGCTGACCAGCCCGGTGGCCTGGTTCACCATCTCCTGGGGCACAATGCTGACGGCGCCGATCACCACCGGGGGCATGGTCATGGCCAGGCCCACCCGGCCCAGGGCGGCCATCAGTGCCACCAGCACCAGGGAGGTTCCGGCATCGGCCTCACTCAGCACGATGCAGGAAATGGCAAACACCAC
This sequence comes from Marinobacter sp. OP 3.4, assembly GCF_036224885.1. Classification (NCBI taxonomy): domain Bacteria; kingdom Pseudomonadati; phylum Pseudomonadota; class Gammaproteobacteria; order Pseudomonadales; family Marinobacteraceae; genus Marinobacter; species Marinobacter sp. OP 3.4. The sequence continues at coordinate 15,577 of NZ_JAVVLT010000100.1, read as the reverse complement.
CAGCCCGCCGGCCACCAGGAGCTTGGGCAGCACCCGGTCGGTGAGCCGGCCGATCACCGGGAACGACAGGGCCATGGCCAGGCCCGCGGGCATCAGCAGCATGCCGGCGGCGGAAGCGGATTCACCCATGGCCGTCTGTACCAGCATGGGGACCAGGTACACCGAGCCGAACAGCCCCGCACCGGTCAGCATCGCCACGATAAAGGCGGGCCCGAACCCCGGGTAGCGGAAGATGCCCAGGGCCAGCAGGGGCGACCGGCTCCTGAGCTGGCGCAGGGCAAAGGCGATGAACAGGACCACCGCCGCCAGCAGGCCGATGAGCACGGGGCCGCTGGTCCAGCCCAGGTGGGGGCCTTCCGACAGCCCCCACAGCAGCGCCACCATCCAGCCGCACAGCAACAGGATACCGAGGCTGTCCAGGCGCCGGTGAACGTGGGGGGCGGATGCCGGTCGCGACAGGAAGGTGCTGCCCATATAGAAGGCCGCCAGGCAGAAGGGCAGTACCACCAGGAACACGGCCCGCCAGGACCACCAGTCCACCAGCACGCCGCCCACCACGGGACCCACGGTGGGGCCCAGCACCACGCCCATGGCGTACAGACCCATGGCCTGGCCACGCTGGTTGACCGGGAACACGGCGTATAGCATCAGCATGGCCAGGGGCTGGACCATACCCGCAATCAGCCCCTGGATAATCCGTACCACGATCAGCATGCCGAAATTGACCGCGAAACCACCGGCCAGGGCAGCCACCACGAACACCAGCAGCGATCCCATGTAGGTGGTCCGCGGGCCGAACCGGTCCACCATCCAGATGTTCAGCAGCATGCCCACCGCCATACTCGCCAGGAAGGCGGTCACCAGCCACTGGCCCATGGTGTGGCTGACATCGAAGGTGTGCATGATATCCGGCAGGGCGACATTGACGATGGTGGACGACAGCGACATGGTCATGGTGCCGATCATCACCGTCATCATGACCCACCACTTGTAACGGTCGCCGTAGCGCTCCTGGAGCTGGTCCATGGACGCGGCCATATCAGTCCCCCTCCCGGTTCGAAGGCGGCACCGGTCCACAGGAGTCCCGCAGTACCAGTTCGGTGGGCACGGTGACCTGGACCGGACGCTGGCTGCTACCGTCCATCTGCTTGACCAGCAGTTCCACCATGGTGTCCACCAGGGTTTCCACCGGCCAGCGCAGGGTAGTGATCGCCGGTGAGTAGGTGGACACCCAGTCGTTGTCGCCAACACTGATGATGGACAGGTCCTCCGGTATGCTCAGGCCCAGCTGGCGGGCCATCTGCAATGTCAGCGCGAGGATCCGGCTGCCGGGCAGGATCAGGGCGGTGGCCCGGTCCGGCCCCTGCAGCATGGCTTCCAGGTCGGGCATCGGGTTCAGGCCCACGGCCAGCGGTCGGAGCAGCTCATCATCAACGGTCAGCCCCCGGTGCGCAAAGGCCTCCCGGTAGCCGGCCTCCCGCTCACGGCCCGGCCATAGATGGGACAGTGGTTTAAGCAGCGCAATGCGGCGGTGGCCCAGCCCCAGCAGGTAGTCCACCGCCTGCCGGATACCGACACGGTAGCCCACGCGCACCCCGTAGAAACGGCTGGGAAACTCCACGCTCTGGATCACCGTGGGGGCGCTGAAGTCCTCCAGGGCGCTGATCAGTTCCGGATCATCCTCACTGTCGGGTACGAAAATGAGGCCGTCCACCCGGCGCCGGCGGAACTCCGCCAGTACGTCCTTCGCCTTCCGCCCCCTGGCGCTGGCCAGCAGCAACATCAGGCCCCGGGCCTGCAGACGCTGGTCGAGGCTGTTGATAATGGCGCCGTACAGGGGATTGGCCATATCCGGCACGAAGAACCCCACCGCCCCGGTGGAGTTGGTGCGCATGCTGCGGGCGAGATTATTGGGTTCGTACCGGAGACGGGTCCTGGCCTCTTCCACCTTCTGACGCAGCCGGGGGCTTACGGGCAGACCGTTCAGCACGCGGGAGACGCTGCCTACGGAGACCCCGGCTTCCCGGGCGACGTCCTTGATGGTGCTTCTGGCCATGGAACCTCGGCGAGTGTGTCAGTACGACGACGGGCGGGCGCCGTCAGTTTGTGAGGAAGCGAATGAATTCGTAATGGTGGGATTGTAACGTTTCATTTTTACCTTGTCGCCTGTTGCAAGCCGAAATATTTTTCATGACAACGAGGGCAGGGAGGACGAGTTTTCCGAATCGTGACCTGTATCCGTACTTGGCGGATTCCATCGCCTCCCGTCTCTGATAAATTGAGACTCCCGGACAAAAAGTCCCACAATAACGACAAATGCCATGCAGGGGAGTAGGTATGCAAGAGCGCCGGAGTCGTCAGAGGTTGCCCTCCATCAGGGTAACCGCCAGGGTTGGCATTAAACGCGGATTCCTGGGCAGGGACTGGCTGAATGTCAGGGTGCTGGACTTCAGTAACCGGGGCCTGGCCTTTACCGGCGATGTGCCCCTGGAACAGGACGACAGCTTCCAGATGAGCCTGCGGCTGAGCACCGAAACCGGCGATTTCGTGGTGGAGAAGGCCAATGCCTCCGTCTCCAATATCCGCAACCTGTCGGACCGGCGCATCTACGGTGTCCGCTTCGCCGACGACAACCCGGCGGCCACCCTGGCCAGCCTCGAACGTATCGAGGGCATCGTCAAACGCTACAAGGAACTCAGCTCCCGCATTTTCAGACACCGGTCCGGCAAAGAGGCCTGAGGGCCCCTGCCGGACAGGTCGACACTCCGGCCCGTTAACCGATCACACCTTGAAGCGCCCGGCCTGTTCTTTCAGGCTGCTGGCATATCCGGCCATGGACTCGCTGATGGTGTTGAGGTCGGCGGAACGCTGATCGCTCTCCCCGGCCAGGTCGTTGATCTGGGTGATGCTCCGGTTGATCTCGTCGATCACCTGGGTCTGTTCCTCGGTGGCGGAGGCCACGCTGGAATTCACGTCGGTGATGTCGTTCATGGCATTGAGTATGGAGGACAGCTCGGTTTCCGCGTCGGAGGCCAGGGTCTCCGTGGCGCTGGCCTGTTCGCTGCCGGTTTCCATCACCGACACGATGTCGGATACCCCGGACTGCAGGGCGGTGATCATCTCCTGGATGTTCTCGGTGGACTGTTGTGTACGCTGGGCCAGGGTGCGTACCTCATCCGCCACCACCGCAAAGCCACGGCCCTGCTCGCCGGCCCGGGCCGCCTCGATGGCCGCATTGAGGGCCAGCAGGTTGGTCTGTTCGGCAATGCCGCGGATCACGTCCAGCACCGAGGTGATGTTGTCGGAATCCGCGGACAACTTGCGGATCACCTCCACGGCCTTGGTGATCTGCTGGGCCAGGCGCCGCACCTGACTGGCGGATTCCTGCACGATTTCCGCACCCTTGTTGGCATTGCCCTGGGCATTGCGGGTGACTTCCGCTGCCCGTGAGGCGTTGCCGGCCACTTCCTCGATGGCGCTTTGCATTTCGTTGATGGCGGTGGCCACCATGGTGATGGATTCGGTCTGCCGGGCCACGCCGTCACGGTTTTCGGAAGCGGAGCGCTCCAGGTCACGGGCCCCTTCGGCAAGCTGTTCGGACAGTTCCTGGATGGTGCGGATCATGCCCTGCAGGTTGCCCAGTACCGCGTTGAAGGATTGTGCCAGCTGGCCCAGGTCGTCGTTGTTCTCCACCGGCACCCGCTGGGTCAGGTCGCCCTCGCCCTGGGCGATGTTATCCAGTTGGTCCCGCAGGGTACGGATGGAGGAGACGATCATCCGCAGGGCGGACACGAACACCAACAGGGCGATCACCAGGGACGCCAGCGTCACCACGACGGTAATGGTAATGGCCTGGGCCCCTTCGCTGGACGCGCTGGCCGCCTGCTCGGTCGCCAGTTTGTCCGCGAACTGCCCGGTCCGGTCGAAATAGCCGCGAAGGGTTTCGAAATATTCATTGGTCTCGTTCTGGATAAGCTCACGGCCGCCGTAGGTATCGCCGATCTCGGCCCGGCCCAGGGCTTCCTCCGCGGAGCTTCGCCATTGTTCGTAGGCGGCATCGAATCCTTCCATCTCCGCCTCGAAACCGGTGCCTGCCAGTTTTCCCTGGGCGTCATGGATACGGTCCCGGGCCTGGTCCGCGTTCTCGTGGAAGGCCGCCAGCAGGTCTTCGGCGCCCCGGTTGCTTTCACGGGCGCGGATGTAGCCGTTCTGGGCCACAAGCGCCTGATAGAGGTCCCGATCACCGTTGAGGATCTCGCTGGAAGCGGGTAGCAGGTTGTCCGCGAGAAAGTCCGTGCCCGAGACCAGGTTACGGGCGGTAACCACGCTGAGAACGCCCAGGACGATAACCGCCAGTGCAGTGATAACAAAGGGAAGGCCGACCTTGGTCCTGAATCCCAGCAACTTGCCGATAGCCATAGAAATACTCCGGTGGTGGGGAAAGTTCTTGTTGTTTTATGACGGAGTATAGACAAATGTATCGGATATAAAACTAAATATGTGCGCTAAGTTGTCACGGCATGTGTATGAATATTGGCAGTTGTAACAAATGATAATGTCACTTGTTCCCCGGCTTGCGATCACTGTGTCCCAGGGAGCGGTCCGGCGAGACGGTATCCCGCACCAGTTGCTTGAGCTGTGTGATCTCCGGAAACCCACCCATGTCCTTGCGGGACCAGATGCGCTGCCCGTCCACATGCACCTCGAAGATGCCACCGGTACCCGGGTGTAGCGTCAGTTCGCCGATCTCGTCCTCGAAGGTGGTGAGCAGTTCCTGGGCCATCCACGCGGAGCGCAGGAGCCAGCGACAACCAGTGCAGTAGTGGATGTCGATCTTGTGGGTGCGGGTATCTGTCATGGTGTCCCCCGGTTGGCTGGATCGGATCATGCGACGATCGGTCAGGAGAGGGGAGTATATCCTTCCGCTGGCGAGGGGCCAAAGCCAGCAGGCCTACACCCGGGCATGGGCCGGGAAGGGCGGTTCAGATGCCCATGGGAACGGGAATCGGGTCCTTCTGGCCACTCAACTGAAAGTAGCGCTCCATCACCAGCAGCCCCACCAGGTCTTCCCGCCGGGGATCCCGGAAGCGGGCCACATAGCGGTGGGCGTTGTCGATAATGGCTTCCGCCTCCTCCGGATGGCGGCGGTAGTAATCGATCTTCTCCGGCAGGTCGGAATGGTCGTCCTTCAGCTCGACGTAGTGGTAGCCGGGCACCAGGGTGCCCTCCATGAACCAGGTCTCGAAGCGGGGGCGGCGCATCAGGCACAGGGAATTGGACGCCATGATCCACTTCAGGTTGGTGGCCACATCCACCCCTTCCACGCTGACAATAAACTGGTAGCGCAGTTGCTCCTCAACGCTCAGGAACGGCTTGTGCCAGGGCCGGGCCTGGGGCTCCCGGTGTCGGGTGCAGCCAATATCGCACTGGGGGTGGTCCATGAACTGGCTGGCAAAGGTGACCCGATGATCCCGGTTTGACTTGCCGCGCCACACCGCCATGGGCCGCTTGTCCCGAAACGGGATGGGGTCCCGGCAGAACCGGTAATGGCGGATGGCATTGAGCCGCAGCAGCATGGCATTGGCGTTCCCCGCCCGCTGGTCGATGGGCCGGCTCTTGACGAAGGTGGGCTGGTCGGGCGTCTCGGTAACATCCCCGAACCGGTAGTGGACCCGCAGATGCCGGGGAAAGTGACGGATCAGGTGCTGGAAATCGCCGCAGTAGGCGCTGCTCTTGCCCCGGTTGGAGAACCCGGCGATGGCTTCCGCCTGGTCCGGCAGGCTGACGGGGCGGGTCAGCCGGTTGTAGTAGGACACCCGGGCCTCGATATCCGCCTGGCCATAGGGATCCATCCGATCAAATTCGTTGAACAGGGCATGCCGTCGCGCCCGCCACAACTCCCCCGGCACCAGGGCGCGCAGGGCGTTGCGGGTGTACATGGCCGGCTTGTGCAGCGGCCTGGCGATGCGGCTGGGCATGGTCGTGTGCTCCCGGAGGACATGGAAACCGGCCTCCATTGCACACAACCAAGGTTACAGCCCTGTTGCCTGGGCGGGGTGTCAGAAAATCTTCAGGAAACCGTCACACGGCGCTGGTGTGGGTGCCCCGCAACATGGCCTGCAGCAGCTCCTCGGCGTCGAACTTGGTCAACGCCTCGTTGGCGCCCACCTGTTCTGCGTAGCTGACGCTCATCTCACTGTTCAGGGAAGTGTGCAGGATCACATAGGGCTGCTGCATGGACTGGTCGTCCCGCAGGTGGAAGGTGAGTTCGTAACCGTCCATGCCCGGCATCTCGATATCGCTGACCAGGATGGTGACCGGGTTCTGATCCCGGTTACCCTGGACCAGGGTGTCCAGGGCGGTCTGGCCGTTGCCGGTGACCTCGTAGGGAATGTTCTCCCGCTCCAGGGCGTCGGCAAGCTGGCGGCGGGCCACCTGGGAGTCGTCCACCAGCAGGATGCGCTGTTCCCGCAGGGTTTCCCGTTCCACGTCCGTGAGCTGGGCAGGGGCGCTGTGCAGGGATTCGGGGTAGACCCGGGCCAGCAGCAGCTCCACGTCCATCAGTTGCACCAGGTCGTTGTCGATCTGCAGCAGTCCGGTGACAAAGGCCTGGTCACCCAGGGCCTTCGGGGGCGCCTGCACCTGCTTCCAGTTGGCCTCGACAATGCGGTCGACAGCCCTTACCAGGAAGCCGATTTCCTGGCGCTGGATATCGGTCACGATGATCGACGCGGTCTTTCGTTCCTCATGGGTGAGGGGCGGATAGCCCACGGCGGCGGCCATGTCGATCACCGGCACGGCGGAGCCGCGGAAGTTCATGGTACCGATCACCGCCGGGTGACTCTGGGGGATCTGGGTCAGGCGCTGCAGGGTCATGATCTCACGGATCTTCAGGGTACCCAGGGCCGACAGCCGGTTACCGGCCAGTCGGAACAGCAGCAGTTTCTGGGGGACGGCGTTGCCTTCGCTCATGGAGGTTCCGGGGGTTCGAGAGTTTAACGTTGGAAGCTATCGGTAAATGGTAGCCCACCGGGTCAAGAAACGGCAGGCTGCGATTGTTTCCGTTTGTACTCCCGGTTATCGATCATTGGTGGGAAAGCTTTAGGGCCACGTCGGAAAAAACGCCTTAGGACATCTTGCCCTGCTCTGGCCTGGCGATGCGCCCTTTATATTAACGCCAACCTTTGCGGCAGGTCTGGAGCTGTGAAGCCATGGGAAAATGGTCCGGCAACAGCGGCTGGCTATGCATTATTCGTAATGGCTCCAGAGCCTGAGAACTTTCACCACTCGCTCGTCTTCGAGCACTTGGTAGACCAGCCGATGCTGAATATTGATGCGGCGTGAATAGGCCCCCGCAAGATCGCCAATGAGCGTCTCAAACGGAGGCGGCTTGCGGTATGGATCTTCCGCTATCAGCGCTAAAAGTTCCTGGGCCTTTGGTTTGAGGCCGCTGGAGGCCAACTTCTTTGCATCTTTCTGGGCTTGTTTGGTGTAAACCAACTTCCATGTCACCAGTCCAGCTCCTCATCGCATTCATCCACGGGGGTATCCATCCCCTCACGAATAGACTCCCGCATACCTGGTACGGAGAGCAGGTAAAGTGTTTCCTGAATTGCAGACCAGTCTTCTTCGGAAACCAGAACGGCTTTGTTCCGCTTACCCATGATGACGATTGGTTGGTGGGACTCGGCGGTCTCGTCAATCAAACGATATAGGTTGCTGCGCGCCTCAGTTGCTGTGATTCCGGTCATGACGCACCTCTTGTGTGTTCAACTTGCAACCGAGTGTACGCCTTTGGGTACGTACGTCAAGGCGAACGTTTTGCATGACGCTCGCCTTCACCGGTGACACAACCGCAGCGAAGCGGAGGTTTTGGCATCCGGTGCATGGCCTGGTTACACCTCACTTTGGTCAGTGAAGCTGACTGAAAACTTCCGGGTGTTGCTCAGCAATGCGCAGAAGCGCAACCGCAGGACCCTGCGGCTCGCGCCGACCCTGTTCCCAATCCTGAAGGGTTCGCACACTCACGCCCATAAGTCCGGCAAATGCTGACTGCGACATGTGTAATTTCAGCCTGATCTCTTTGGGCGGTGAAGGTTCTGACAGCTCATGCGTTCGTAGAGCCAATTTACCCTTCTTGAACTGCTTGATTTCATTGATACCGTCAAGAATCTCTGCCCCAAGGTTCCTGTCACCCATTTTTGATTGCCTCCGCTATCTGCTTGAGCGTGTGGCCAGGAATACTGGCGCGCTCTGATTTACTGTACAGCGTGAGCATCCATATCTCGTGGTCAGATTTCTTCCAGTAGTAAATTGCTCTGATACCACCGCTCTTTCCCGAACCCGCTGGTGCCCATCGAACTTTACGAACACCGCCCGAACCTTTGATCAAATCCCCGGCATCCGGCTTCTGCAAAAGGTAGGTTTGAAGCCCGCGGTATTCCTCATCCGTGAGGTAGTTCGGCAATAGCTTGGTGAACGTTGAGGTTTCGATGAATAGCATTGCTAAAATATACGGCGTTGCCGTACAGTCGTCAAGGCCGGATCAGTGAGGTGTAACGCCGCTCAGCACGCGCGGCTACGAAATTGAGGCGCAGCCGCAATGTAGTAGGCGTCGCAGTGACTGGCCTTGTATGGATAATTTCTGCCGAGTTTGGGTAAATTGAGGCCCACCCCCAGCGGCCACTGGGGGCCTTCATGCAGCAGCTCGGTGTCTGGCGGGCTCCTCTTCCGAGAGACCGATAACAAGTGCGTAGCGCTGCATGACTCTCAAGCGATAACTCGAACAGTCATCGGGGCCTCGAGCCCGTATAGCAAGGCAGAGTCAGCTTATTATGAAACACACGGAAGTCCAAACCCCAGTCAACATCGGCATCGACGTCGGCAAAGCCAATCTGGACGTTGCCATTCATCCCACCGGACAATCGCATTCCTTTCCCAATAACGATGCCTATATCCGTCACCTGGTCCAGGTCCTGAAGAAGTACGATATCGAGCGCATCGTTGTCGAAGCCACCGGGCGTTACGAGCATGCCCTGGTCTCAGCCTGCCACCAGGCGGGATTGCCGATCATTGTCGTTAATCCCACCAGTGTCCGACGCTACGCTCAGGCCATCGGTGTGCTGGCCAAAACCGACCGGATCGATGCCCAGGTCATCGCCCGGTATGCCGCCACCATCAAGCCGGAGTTCAGACCAATCCCGGACAAAACCTCTCAGAAAATCAAAGACCTCCTGGCACGACGGGCACAGCTTCTGGAGATGTCCACAATGGAGAAAAACCGTCTCCAGATCATGCCAAAATCACTCCATCGCTCCATCAAAACCCTGCTCCGAGTGCTCCAGAATCAGATCGACACCATCACCCGGCAGATCGAACAGGAAGTCGCCAAGGTGGATCACTGGCGAACCAAAACCGAAATCCTGACCAGCGTCCCGGGCGTCGGCAAAGTGCTCGCCTATACGTTGCTCAGCGAGCTACCAGAGCTTGGCTCTCTCAACCGAAAGGAGATCGCCGCACTGGTCGGCGTTGCTCCCATTAATAGGGACAGCGGCAAGCTCAATGGCAAACGCAGGATACGGGGAGGACGCCACAGAGTACGCACGGTGATGTTCATGGCCATGCTCTCATCGATCCAGTGCAACCCCGTGTTCAAGCGATTCTACGAGCGCCTGAAAGCCCAGGGGAAGATACCGAAAGTTGCCCTCATCGCCTGCATGAGAAAGATGATTGTGGTGCTCAATACCATGATGAAAAACGGTGAGCCATGGCGTGAAAATATGGCCTAATTAATGGGTTTGACACCACAGTCACTTGTATAGCAGTCGCCACGACCACTTTTCCAGCGACTCATATCTCAATTCCGATTTCTCCGAAGCTATGCAAAAACCCGCCTCCGGTCAATCACTTCCCGCCGTCTCTGGATTCGCCCGCTCGGGAAAAATGATCATTACGACTACTATCTCCAATTTTCGGGAGTAGTCTAATGCCCTGATTATTGGAGATTAATAGACGATATCGCTAATGCCGCCCAGTTCATGGTCGCAATGACCGTTTTTCCGTTGCCAGGCATTTTTTCCCATTATCCGATAAACGGACCATCCACCCGTTTTAATGGCTCCCAAAGATATCCTGGTAGTACTGCCCCTCTTGCATCAGTGCCTGCAGCCATTGGGAGGCTTCCTCCCGGGAGCATCCGCGCTGGTCCTCGCAGATGCGGATCAGGCAGTCCCGTACCGCCGGGGCCATGCGGCTGCCGTCGCCGCAGACGTAGATCGGGGTGCCGGATTCCAGTTGTTGCCAGACCTGGTCGCGGGCCTGCCACAGGGCGTCCTGGACGTACCGGTGGGGGTGGCAGGCCATGGCGGAATAGGCCGGGAATACGGTGACGATCTTCTGTTTTTGGTAGTCGGTCAGGTTCCCGGCGTACAGCAGGTCATGCTCCGGGTGCCGGCAGCCGTAGAACAACAGGCTGGTGGCCACTGGTGTACCGGCCTCGCGCTGTCGGGTCCGTTCCTCCAGGAAGGCCCGGAAGGGGGCGATGCCAGTGCCGGCGGCAATCAGGATCATCGGTTGCTGAGGGTCAGCCGGGGGCGCAAAGGCGGGTGAGGGTGTCCGCACGTAGGCCAGTACCTGGTCCTCCTCTTCCAGGGCCCGCAGGTAGTTGGTGGCTACGCCCCGGTATTCCCCGAGACCGGACCAGGCCGGGGCCTGTACGGTGCCCACGGTGAGTATGACCTGGTCCGGGTGGGCCAGGGGGCTGGATGATATCGAGTAGAACCTGGGCCGCAGGGGCGGGCACAGGGCCGCGTGGATTTCCAGGGGTAGCTGGATGGCGGGGTGGCGTTCCAGCAGGTCCAGCACGGACAGCCTGGGTTCCAGTATCTCCCGGGGGTACCGGTCGCTGTCGTCGGCCAGTGCCTCCAGGGTGCGGCGGGTATGGGGGCAGGGGCTGTGTTCCGCCAGTACGCGCAGGTCGCGGCGGCTGGCGGGTTCCTGTAGCTCCAGGAAGTGGCGCAGTAGCTGGCCAACACTCAGGGTGGCACCGGCGGGCAGGTGGGCGGGGGTGCCTTCACTGTCGATGGTGACCAGGTCCGTTGGGTGTGTTCCCAGCAGGTCGCAGGCCCGCTGGATCAGGGGCTCGTGGTTGGCCGGGTAGATCGCCAGGTGGTCGCCGGTCCGGTAGTGCATGTCCTCGGGCAGGGCCAGGGTGATCTCCCGGGTGGAGGCGTGGGGCCGGCTGCCGGTGAAGTCCGGAAGATCGCTGGCGTCCGTGACCAGTTCCCGGTTACGTCGCACCGTCAGCGGGCGGGCGCTGTCCGGCAGGATCTGGGTGCGGGTGGCCTGGTGATCCACCATCCGCAGGGGCGGTTTGATGGCCGGACTGCTGTCGCCGGATTCTCCCAGGGTCTGCCAGAAGTCGCTGAGCCAGTCTTCCACCGCACCTTCGAAATCGCCATTGCCATCGGCGGCACCCCGTTCCAGCAGCCGGTGTGCGCCGGTGCCCGCCAGGGCCTCATCGGTGCGTTGGGGGAAGGCCTGGTAGTTCACCCACTGGGAGTTACCGCATCCAAGCACGGCAAAACGCAAGCCGGGCCGTTTGATATTATCCAGGCCCTGTTCGTCCAGCAGGGTTTCGAAGACCCTGGCGCTGTCCGGTGCGTAGCCATTGTAGGTGGCGGTCACCACCACCAGGATGCCGGTGTCCGGCAGGTCGCTGGCCAGGTCATCCAGGGGAACGCAGCGGGTGTCGAAATCCAGGCTGGTTGCCCGGGCGGCCAGTTCCTCGGCGATGTCCCGGGCGGTGCCCAGGCTGGTGCCCCAGGCCACGGTGAGGGGTTCCCCCTGGCCACGGATACCATTGGTTTCGGGCTCTGTCCGTTTATCGCTACTGTCGGCGACCGGGGTGGTGACCAGCCGTTCATGGGGCTGGCGGCGACGTGCCCGCAGGTAGAAGTTATCCGGCTTGAGGGTCAGGGTCTCCTTGATGTCCAGGCGGTAGTCGTGGGGATCGCTCAGTGCGAAGCGTTGCAGGATCATGGCTACCGCCAGCTTGGCCTCGGTGAGGGCGAACTGGCGCCCGATGCAGGCCCGTTCGCCATTGCCGAAGGGCTTGTAGCCGTGGGGGTGGATCCTCGCCTCATTCTCCGGCAGGAAGCGGTCGATATCGAACACGTCCGGGTTGCTCCACACCTTCGGATCCCGGTGCAGCGACGGCAGGTGCACGGAGATGCCCTGGTTGCGGGGGATGCGGTAGCGCCCGCCGATGATTTCGTCGTTATAAGGGGCTACCAGGAACGCGGGGGCGGTGGGCCACAGGCGCAGGGTTTCCTTGAGTACCCGTTCGATCACGTCCAGCCTGGCCAGGTCGCGGTAGTCCGGCACCGTGTCACCCGGAAGCACCCGGTCCACTTCCGCGTAAGCCTGGGCCAGCACATGGGGATGGCGCAGCAGGAAGTAGAGGGTGAAGCTGAGCAGGCCGCTGGTGGTTTCGTGACCCGCCACCAGGAAGGTGAGTACCTGCTGGCGGATATTGAGGTCGTCCAGGCGTTCGCCGGTCTCCGGGTCTTCGGCGGTTAGCATCAGGTTGAGCAGGTCGTTGCTGTTGGTGGGGTTCTCCCGCCGCTGTCGGATCACCTCGTCCACCAGCTCGTTCATGGTGTTGATGTCCGCCCGGTAGTCCGGCGGGTCCTTGCGCAGGCGCTCCAGGATGGGGATCTGGGTGAGCTTGGCCATGTTGGCCGCCAGCACCCGCACCATGGCGCCCAGGAAGGGGTGCAGTTCCCGGGACTTAAAGGAGTTGAAGCGGTAGTCGAACCCGGCCAGGGAGATGGTGTCCAGGGTCAGCCGGGTCATGTCGTCCGCCACCAGCAGGTCCTCCCCCTGGTGGGCTTCCCAGTGGTCGCACAACTGGCCCGCCACCTCGGCCATGGCATCAAAATAGCCCTTCATGGCCCGCTGGCTGAAGGCCGGCATCAGGATACGGTGGGCCTTGCCCCACTGGGGTTCCTCGCCCTTGGCGGTGAACAGGCCGTCCCCCACGATATCCCGCAGCAGCGACAGGGGCGGGCGGATCACCTTGCGGAACCGGGTCTCGTCGGAGAGTTCCTCCACCAGCTCGGCGGAGTAGGCGAAGGGGATCTTCACGCCGGCAAAGTCCATCTCGAAGATGCCGTCAAAGTCCCGGGACACCTCCAGGAAGTACTGGGCCATGCGGGACTTGGGAATCTGCAGCAGGTTGCCCACCAGGGGCCATCGCGGCGGATGGGGCAGTGGCTGGATTCCGCTAGCGGGAGTGGTGGTGTCGGGGGTGCCGCTATGGTCGCTCATGATAATGATTGTGGCCTTACAGTGTAGGGTGGATAAAACGCTACCCTGCGCTGTAAGGTTGGTCAATGGCCGCTTTTCAGGGCATGATTAGCAGCGCCTTCCCGGCATTCAGTTACCACTACAGGACAGTCAATGGCACCACAGGCACCGGTCAGACGGCAGCCCCTCAGTCCGGAACGCATCTATCGCACCGCCCTGGGGCTGATCGAGGAAAACGGCGTGGACGACCTGAGCATGCGCAAGCTGGCCGGGGCGCTGGGGGTGGACGCCATGTCCATCTACCATCATGTGGAGAACAAGCAGGCCCTGCTGCAGGGGGTGTTCCAGACCGTGCAGGAGGAACTGCCACTACCGGACCCGATGCCGGCGGACTGGAAGGAGGCGCTGCGGCAACTGGGCAAGGGGTTCCACCACCTGGCACAGCGCTACCCCGGTATCTTTCCCGCCATGATCACCAGCCCCTGGGGCACCGAGCGGGAGCGGGAGATCTTCCACTATATCCAGCGTGCGTTGCAGAAGGCCGGTGTTGCCGATTCGGACATGCCGGGGGCCACCAGCGCGCTGTATACTTACGGCATCGGCATGGCCAATGTGGCGGCCAACGGTTTGCGGCTGCGGCCGCTCTATGGCGAGCCGGAAACCGAGAGCCATCCATCCCATGGCACGACGGACGCGGACGCCGAATTCAGTATCGAGATGATGCTCGCGGGTATCGATTACCTGGTGAGTCGCAGGCACCCTAGGGAGGACTGACGGAAAATCATGTTGCCCGTGGTCCAGATCCTGGGGTTCCTGCTGATCCTGCTCAGCTTCCTGATGACCCTGCCCGTCAACCTGCTGGCCCTGGCGGAAACGCCTGACTGGCTGGCCTTCGTGAAATCCGCATCGCTGACCTTCGGTGTCGGCCTGGCGTGCTTTCTCACGACCGGGACACGCTCGCACCATCTGAAACAGCGGCAGATGTTCTTTCTGACGGTGTCGGCGTGGGTGGTGATCCCCCTGTTCTCCAGTCTGCCGCTGTTGCTGAGCGACATGAAACTGTCCATCACCGATGCCTTCTTCGAGAGCATTTCCGGCGTCACCACCACCGGTTCAACGGTACTCACCGGCCTGGATTCGCTGCCGTCGGATATCCTGCTGTGGCGGTCGATCATGCAGTGGATGGGGGGCATCGGCATTATCGGTATGGCGGTGGCGATCCTGCCGTTCCTGAGGATCGGGGGCATGCGCCTGTTCGCCACCGAGTCCTCCGAGTGGACCGAGAAGGCCGTGCCCCGCACCGGGCGGCTGGCGAGGGGGCTGGTGTTCAGCTACCTGATGCTGACCCTGGGCTGCGCCCTGGTCTACTGGATACTGGGCATGGACCTGTTCAATGCGGTCAACCACGCGCTGACAACGGTATCCACCGGGGGCTATTCCACGTCGGACAGCTCCATGGGGCAGTACGACCAGTTGTCGATACTGTTCGCCTCATCGATTTTCATGATGTTGGGAGCGGTGCCGTTCTTCCTCTTTGTGCGGTTGTTGAACGGGCACGCCCAGCCGTTGTTCCGGGACCAGCAGGTGCGTTTCTTCCTCAAGGTGCTGGTGGGCGTGGCCCTGGTGATCACCCTGTACCGGGTCTACAACGAGAACGCCTTTCCCGTTGATGCCTTTGTGCATGCGCTGTTCAACGTCACCTCGGTGGTCACCACCACCGGGTATGCGTCACAGGACTATTCCCTGTGGGGGCCCTTCGTGGTGGTGATCTTCTTTTTCCTCACCTTCGTCGGGGGCTGTTCCGGGTCCACCAGCGGGGGCATGAAGATGTTCCGCTTCCAGCTATCCATGTTGCTGCTGCGGGAGCAGGTCATACGCCTGTTGCACCCGAACGCGGTGATTGCCCGGCATTACAACGGACGCCTGATCAGCAACGAGATTGTGTCGTCCAGCGTCGCCTTTTCCTTTATCTTCCTGGCAACCCTGGCGGTGGTGGCGGCGATACTGGCCCTGCTGGGCCTGGACCTGGTCACCAGCCTGACCGGTGCGGCCACGGCGCTGGCGAATGTGGGGCCCGGGCTGGGCACCGTTATTGGCCCGTCGGGGAACTTCCAGACGCTGCCGGATGCCGCCAAGTGGGTGCTGATGGCGGCCATGCTGCTGGGTCGCCTGGAACTGCTGTCGGTGTTCGTGATGTTCTCACCCCACTTCTGGCGAGGGTAGACGGACAAGCGGGGAGATTGGAGCGGGACCACCGCCGCCCCGGGGC
>NZ_JAVVLT010000099.1:0-37360 GCF_036224885.1 Marinobacter sp. OP 3.4 | reverse complement strand
GTCCATCCCTGGACCGTGAATTGCGGCGGTGAAAGCCCCCCGGGTACCCCAGAGCCCATGCTCCAAACCCAGCAGGCTTATGCAAGAAAACTAACGTCGAGCCCGAAGAAACACCCCACAATGCCGACACTGATCCGGCGCCATCAGTTTGGCCTGCCAGCCAATGGAATGCTCACAGGCCGGGCACTTGAGGCGGAGCTGGAGAACGATGATGGGAACGATAAGAGCGGCCAGCAGGACGCCAAGAGGCCCCCAGCTATCGCCGCTGGACAGGCCCAACTGGCTGCTGAAGACCAGCAGGCCGATCATGGCCAGGAACGCGAAGATAAAATAGGACTTGTTGATGGATTCCCAGCGGCGAAGGCGCTGGTCTTGTTCCGGGGTCAGGTAGCTGGCCATGGATATCCCGTCGGGTTGCCTCGAAGTCGATTGCACTGACACCAGTTTACCATGGGCAGGTCAGGCGACTTAATGATCCTGATGCTGGGATACGGGCAACAGGCCCCTGGCGATCACATCCGGCAGGTCGCCAGCCGGTACCGGGCGGCTCATGAGGTAGCCCTGGGCCATGTCGCAGCGATGCTGCTTCAGGAACTCCAGTTGCTCCTCCGTCTCCACGCCCTCGGCCACCACCCGGATGCCCAGGTTGTGGGCCAGGTTGATCACGGCACGGGTGATGATGGCATCGTCGTGCCGCCGGGTGACATCGGTGATGAACGAGCGGTCGATCTTGAGCAGGTCCACGGTAAAGTCCCGCAGGTAACCCAGGGAAGAATAGCCCACCCCGAAATCGTCAATCGCCAGGTGAACCCCGAGCTGGCTGATCCGTCTCATCTGCTCGTGGTTGTGTTTGACGTTCTCGATGAACGACTCCTCGGTCAGTTCGATTTCCAGCTGTTGCGGCCTGACCTGGTATTCATCGAAACACTGGGCCAGGTACTCCGGCAGGTCGGCTTCGCCCAGTTCGCGGCCGGAGATATTGACCGCAATACGAAGGTTCTCCAGGGCCGTGCCCTGCCAGTGGCGGATCTGCTGGCAGGCCGCGCGGATCACCCAGCGCCCGATTTCCGTGATGCGACCGCTTTCCTCGGCCAGCGGGATGAATTCCACGGGGGGGACCAGGCCCCGTTGCGGATGATTCCAGCGAATCAGCGCCTCGACACTGGAGGACTGGAAGGTGGCCAGGTCCAGCTGTGGCTGGAAATAGAGTTCGAACTGGTTGCGGGCCAGGGCCTCGCTCAGGTCGTTGTCCAGTTCCAGGCGGCGCACTTCCCGCTCCTGCATGCCCTCGGTATAGAACTGGTAGGTATTGCGTCCCTGTTCCTTGGCGCGGTACAGGGCGATATCGGCGTTGCGCAGCAGGATGTCGGCGTCCACGCCGCTCTGGGGATAGACGGCAACCCCCATGGTGGCGGTGACGTGGTGCTTCTCGTTGTGGATCTCGAACGGCTCGGCGAAACACCCCTTGATCTGGCCGAGCAGGTGGATAACGTCGTCGATGTCATCCACATGCTGCTGGCAGACCATGAATTCGTCGCCCCCGGAATACCCCACCATGATCCGTTCATCGCTGAGCTGGTCGAGCCGCCTGGAAACTATGGCCAGCAGCTCGTCGCCGAAGTGGTGTCCCAGGGAGTCGTTCAGCATCTGGAAACGGTCCAGGTCCATCATGATCAGGCCCACCTGCCGCATATGCCGGTCTGCCTGCAACAGGGTGTGTTCCAGGTCCTCCATGAAGAACCGGCGGTTGGCCAGGCCCGTCAGGGTATCGGTGGACGCCAGGCGTTCCAGGTCGTGCTGGATGGCTACCCGCTGGTCAATTTCCTCCTCCAGGTCCCGGCGGGTTCGCAGCAGGTCCTGGTTGCGTTTCAGTACCAGTTGGACCAGCAGCGTGGTGAGTGACACCAGCAGCCCCAATGCCAGCATGCTCAGGAAGGTGGCCCAGGGCCAGTTGCTGCGGTAGCGTTCCACCCATTCCCGGGTGGGCTTGACCCGCACGGCCCATTGCACCGACGGCAGGTTGGCCGCGGTGGTATGGGAGAAACGATTCTGGGTGGCGGTCTGGGTGGGCAGGCTGAAGGTCACGTCGCCTTCCTCCAGCAACTCCAGGCTGAAGTTGCCGCGGATATGGGGAATGATCAGTGCGTCGGCGAGACGTTCCATGCGAAAAACGCCGGCGATAAAACCGTTGTTGTCCGCCCCGGCGCCCACCGGAGCATAGACCACCAGCCCCGTGCCGCCCTGGGTCAGGCTGATGACGCCGGAAATATCCAGGCTGCCCTGTTGCTGGGCCCGGGTCAGTGCCTCAAGCCGTTCTTCGGAAAAGGCGACGTTGAATCCCTGCGCTTCGGTGTTCCCCTCCAGAGGCTCTACCCATCGGATCACGAAGTCGCGGTCGATCCATTCGATGGCCTGGAAGGTCTGGAAGTCCTCGAGGTAGTTGCGGGCATCCTGGCTCCAGGTTTCCCTGGGCATATCGGGTTGTTGTTCCAGGCGGCTGGCCATCCGGCGCAGGGCGATGACGTGATTGAGGAAGTCATGTTCCAGTCGGCGGGCCAGGGACTCGGTTTCGGAGGCCAGGGTCTGGCGGATCTGGGCATCTTCCTCGGAATCCAGTCCCAGCTTGAGGGCGGTTGCGATCCCCAGGAAGGTCAACAGGATGATGGCCGGAAACACCGGTCTCATAAAATGACGAACGAGGACGACTGATAGCGGGCGTTTCAGACGCACACGGGTCTCCGGAAGCAGGGCGTTAAAGTCACGTCGTTGTTGTTCTTCTTCTTATAGCGGCTGCTGGTCGTCTGGGATGACATGCCGCCTGAATAATATGTCACATTCTTAATAAAAATGTGCGGCACCCTGTCACTGTTTCGCCAGGTGCGTCAGGTTGTGAACCAGACTATACGGTCAGGCAGCGACGGGGGGAATACCCAGGCGCGGTATTTCCTGTTTCGGGCACCGGTCCATAACCACCTTGAGGCCGGCGGCTTCCGCACGCCCGGCACCGGTATGGTTGATCACGCCAACCTGCATCCAGATAACCGGGATGCGACAGGCGATGGCCGCATCGATCACCCGGTCGGTCCGTTCCGGGGCCAGGAACAGGTCGGCCATGTCCACCGACTCCGGAATGGCGGCCAGATCGGGGTAGACGGTTTCGCCCAGCAGGGTCCGGCCAGCCAGCCTGGGATTGACCGGGATGACCCGATAGCCACGCCCCTGCAGGTAGGCCATTACCTCATGGCTGGGCCGGTGGGGCTTCTCGCTGGCACCCACCAGGGCAATGGTGCGAACATCGGACAGGATCTGGCGGATCATTTCCGGGTGCTCTACGGGCATGCATCAGTCTCCGGACAGTGGCGTTGGATAGGCCCCATACTAACGGCTGCAACTCGCCTCTGCCTACCGGAAAATGGCGGCCAGGTTGACCGACGTCCTGTTTCATCAAGGTAAAACAGGCGGGACACTGGGCCGATGGGTGGCATTGCCCGTATGATCTATCAGAAAGCGTCATAACGTGAGCAACCGGTATGTGGTACCTGTGCGGACTGGGCAGCAACATTGCCCCGAAACATAACCTGCCCCTGGCCGTGGCGCGACTGGCGCGCCTGTTCGGCCCGGTGTCCCTGTCCCCGGTGGTCCGCACCGCGCCCCAGGGCATGGCATCGGACAACAGCTTCCTCAATGCCCTGGCGGTATTCCAAAGTGATCTGCCACCGGATCGGGTGAAGCAGCACCTCAATGAACTGGAGGAGTCTCTCGGTCGTGACCGTTCCGATCCCGACAGCAGCGTTCGGGACCGGCCCATTGACGTGGATATCCTGGAAAGCCGGAACCGCCCCGGTTTTTCGGGGCAGGCCATTACCGAGGACTATTACCGGCGGTTGCTGGAGGGGGAAGCCGTGCGCGGTGAGCCCCTGCTGCTTGAAGGCTGGCCTCTAGGCGAGGCGCCGGCCACCATCGATTGGAATCAGGGCGCCGGTGACGAAATAGTTGTCCAGCAGGGCGATAACCTGCTGTACCACGCTGTCAAAACCGCCCTCCCGGGCTAGCAGGGTTTCCGAAAGCACGCTGGCCTGTTCCGCTTCCGTATGGTCCGGCAGGAACCGGATCGGCCCCGGCATGATCGCATTGACCCGCACGTCCGGCGCCAGCAGTCGGGCATAGCTCAGGGTCAGGTTGCTCAGGGCCGCCTTGCTGGCGCAATAGGCGGCAAACTTCGGATTGGGTTTCTCCACGAAGATATCGGTGATGTTCACCACCAGCGTGGGTGTGGCGGGAGAGGTGCAGCCTGCCCGTAGGCAATCGGCCAGCCCGGCCATCAGCATCATGGGCGCGGTGCTGTTGATCTGGAACAATCGTGCCGCCTGTTTGGCCAGTTCCCCGTGATCCCGGTTGTCCGGGGTGAACTCGGAGGCGTTGTTCACCAGCAGGTGCACCTGTGACGTGCGGTTGCGGATGTCGTCCAGGGCCTGCTCGACACTGCCGGGGTCCGCCAGGTCCGCGGGCAGGGTGTGGGCGCCCAGTCGTGCCAGTTCCTCCACCTCATCGGTGGTGCTGCGATAAAGGGCGAACACCTGGTAGCCCCGTTCCAGTAGCGCCTGGCAGGTATGGTACCCGAGGCGGCGGCCGGCACCGGTGACCACGGCAACGGGAGCGGTCATGGCGTCAGCCCCCGGCGGTGATCAGTTGCAGGAACTCGGTGCGGGTGGCCTGGGACTTGCGGAAGCCGCCCAGCATCATGGAGGTCTTCATCACCGAGTTCTGTTTCTCGACACCCCGCATCATCATGCACATATGCCGGGCCTCGATCACCACGGCAACGCCGGCGGCGTTGGTCACCCGTTCCACCGCTTCGGCGATTTCCCGGGTCAGGTTCTCCTGGATCTGCAGTCGCCGGGCGTACATGTCCACGATGCGGGCGAACTTGGACAGGCCGAGCACCTTGCCGTCCGGAATATAGGCAATGTGGCACTTGCCGATAAACGGCAGCAGGTGGTGTTCGCACAGGCTGTAGAGTTCGATGTCCTTGACCAGCACCATTTCATCCATGGCGGATTCGAACACCGCGCCATTGACCAGCTCGTCCAGGGTCTGGCCATAGCCCCGGGTCAGGAACTGCATGGCCTTGGCGGCACGTTTGGGCGTGTCCATCAGGCCCTCGCGGTCCGGGTTCTCGCCCAGACCTTCAATAATGCCCCGGTAATGGGCGGATAGGGAGTCGAGTTGGTCTGTCATGACTGTTTCCGTTGCGGTGCGGGTAAACCCGCCATTGTAAGCGAAGTTTCATGTGAACAGTACCATCTACGCAGCGACCGGGCGAAAGGACCACCAGTGATGAAAGGACGGCAAGGTTTGCGCTGGCCCGATTCTGGCAGTGGCTGGCGGACTCCGTTAAACTCGCGCTCAATCCGCTGGCCAGTACCCGGCGCCAGCCGTCGCACGAACGTTCCAGGGAGGTCCCTTCATGCCAGCCATTCACACCCGCCAGCCCGCACTGACCATCAGGGCCGGGCGCCGGGCCATGGAGCGGATCCGGGCGCAGGGGCTGACACCGGAGGACGTCCATGTGATCCCCGGTGCCGCCGGGGGACCGAAGGCCCTTGGCCTGTCGGGGCTTGACCGGGTCATCTTCGGTGACTGGCTGTTGCGGGCGCCCCAGGAGCGTGCCCTGATCGGCTCGTCCATCGGTAGCTGGCGCTTCGCCGCCGTGGCGTCCTCGGACGATCCGGCGTCGCAACTGGCCAAGCTGGCGGAACTCTATACCTGCCAGCGGTTCTCCAGGGGTGTGAGCCCGGCGGAGGTGACCCGCAAGAGCACCCTGTTCCTGGAGGAACTGCTGGGCGGGCGCGAACAGACCATCCTCGAACACCCCTGGTACCGGCTCAATATCGTCGTGGTCCGCAGTGGCCGGGGCCTGGAGGACGATACCCGCGGGCGGCTGGCCCTGGGCCTGATGCGGGCCATCAGCGCCAACATGGTCAGCCGCCGACACCTGGGCCGTTTCTTCGAGCGGGGCATCATCCACGACCAGCGCCTGCCCGCGCCACTGGCCAAGCTGGTGGACTTCCCCAGCCACCAAGTGCCCCTGAGCCGGGATAACCTGATCCCGGCCCTGCTGGCGTCTGCCTCCATTCCCCTGGTCATGTCCGGTATTCGCAATATTCCCGGGGCGCCGGAAGGAGTCTACCGGGACGGCGGCCTGCTCGACTACCACCTGGACCTGCCCTACCAGCAACCCGGCATCGTGCTGTATCCCCATTTCACCGACCGGGTGGTGCCCGGCTGGTTCGACAAGAGCCTGCCCTGGCGCCGGGGGGACGCTACCCGGCTGCAGGATGTGCTGCTGGTTGCCCCGTCCCGTGACTACCTGGCGTCGCTGCCGGACCGGAAGCTGCCGGACCGGAAGGACTTCGAACGTTTTGCCGGTGACGATGCCGGTCGCGAACGGACCTGGCGCACGGCGATTGCCCGCAGTGAGAGACTGGGGGAGGAGTTCATGGAGCTGGTGGAGACAGGGCGAATCCGGGATGTTGTCCGTCCGCTGTCGTGATGGTCACTGCCTCGGCATCAATGACACCCGATAGCCGGAGCAGCCGCTGAGCGGGTCCTTCAGCGCCTTGATCCTGAGGGCCACCGGAAGCGGGTTGCCGTCGCGGGTGGTGACCCTGGTGTCCAGCCTCTGGACGGAGTGGTCCCGGCGGGCGGCGTCGAAGGCCATGGTCAGGTCCATCTGGCAGTCTTCCGGGAACAGGATGTCCAGGGCCTTTCCCATCAGTTCGGTGGACGGAATGTCCAGCAGCGTGGCGGCCTGTGGCGAGATGTAGCCGATGTGCCGTCCCTCATCCAGTTCCGCGAAAATTCCCGCGCCCAGTTCGATCAGGTCCCGCGTCCGGCGGTCGCTCTCCTGCAGCGAATGGTGAAGGATGTTTTTCTCCAGGCGTGTATTGTCCAGTTGCTGACCCAGGTGCCGGGTCCGTCGGGTTCGACGATCCAGCAGCCGGTTGGTACGCAGCATCAGCCAGATTGCCCAGGCGGTCAGTGCCGTGGCCAGCAGGGTGACGGCCAGCCCGGTCATCCATGCCGGCCAGAGCACCTGGTGCCTGAGGTTGTTCATCCAGGCGCGGGATGGTTTTGTGCTCAGCATCCACTGACGGCTTCCGATGGCCAGTGTCGAGCGGATCGTCGCCTCGGCACCGGCGGGGATTCCCGATGCCTGTAGTGACGCCAGGGGGCGCCTGGCATATTGACTGATATCATGGATTTCCAGCTGCCAGCGTGGGTCGTGGACGCCCATGAGCAGTTGTTCCAGCCACTGCTGGGGATCGATCACCAGCGCGATAAGGCGGGTCGCACCGGTGTCGCCTTCGCCCTGCTGCCCCAGGGGGACGAACAGCCGCATGGCCCGTTGCTCGTCACCGTTACGGCGCATACTGGTCACCGTGGTGGCGGTAACCTGGTTATCCTCCCGTGCTTTCAGGAGGGCGTTACGCCAATGGGGCACGGAGGTGGCGACCAGGCCCAGGCTTGCCGCGCCGGTATCCTCCGGCGGGAGCGCCTGTCGGATAATCAGGTAGTGGTCGGCGGGTCCGGCAACCTGACTGTTGAACGACCCGACCCAGTTGGCAAAGCGAATGAACTGTCCGCTCTGTTCGCTCAGTCGCCGTTCCACCATGGGGCGGTGGGCGTGGCTGACCCGGGTCAGCAGCTCCAATCCGCGGATCTCCGGGTGGGTATCAAGAAAGGCACTGGCCTGTGTACTGAAGGCCCGGGGGCTACGGGCGGTGAGGGCGCGGGCGGACTTGAGGGTATCGTCGAGTCGTAGTGCCAGGATGTCATGGAGCCGCTCATGCCGGGCCTCGGTGACGTCCGTAATCAGTGCCCGCACCGGCACCAGCGTACGCGGGGCAATGAAGGCGGTCAGCAGGATGCCGCCCACCAGCACCAGTACCGGTATCAGCCACCAGCGATAGACGTGTCTTCCTGACGCCTGTTCGGGGTCCATGTTGGGTTCCTGTTCGCCATGATCCCGGTGCGGAGAACCGGGCCCTGCAATCAGCTTTCACTCTAGTCCAGCAGTCAGGGCCTGCCAAATCCTGCCTGTCGGCTCCTAGGCCCTGGCCCGCCGGATCACCGTGTAGACCAGCAGGAACACCACGAACGCCGCCACCACGATGGAGGGGCCGGCGGGGGTGTCCAGGTTCCAGGACAGGCCCAGGCCGCTGGCCACCGCAATCATGCCGAAGCCGATGGCCATCAGCACCATCTTTTCCGGGCTGGTGGCCAGTCGTCGGGCGGTGGCGGCGGGAATGATCAGCAGGGCGGTGATCAGCAGCACGCCCACCATCTTCATGGCCACCGCAATCACCAGCGAGAAGATCAGCATCAGGACCAGTTGCAGGCGTTCCACCGGAAAGCCTTCCACCCGCGCCAGTTCCTCGTGGATGGTGGTCATCAGCAGTCCCTGCCAGAGCCAGCGCAATAACGCCAGCACCACGACCGCACCACCAAAAATCCAGGCCAGGTCCTGCCGGGTCATGGCGAGCAGGTCGCCGAACAGGTAACCGGTGAGATCCACCCGCACGTCCGGCATGAAACTCAGGGCCACCAGGCCGATGGCCAGGGAACTGTGGGCCAGGATGCCCAGCAGGGTGTCGGTGGCCAGCGCCCGGCTGCGGGACAGGGACACCAGGATCAACGCCAGGATAACGCAGGTGGCGGCCACACTCAGGTTGATGCTGGTCTGGAACAGGAACCCCAGGGCCACCCCCAGCAATGCCGAATGGGCCAGGGTATCGCCGAAGTAGGCCATGCGACGCCAGACCACGAAGCAGCCCAGCGGGCCGGCCACCAGGGCGATGCCCAGGCCGCCCAGCAGGGCACGCCAGAAGAAGTCGTCGAGGACCGGGTCAAGAAGGGACATGGTGGTCGCAGTGCTCGTTGTGGTCGTGATCCACCACGTCGCCGTGGAGGTCATGGCTGTGGTTGTGATGGTGGTGGTAGACCGCCAGGCTTTCCGCCACCGGGCGGCCGAAGGTCTCCACGAATGCCGGGTCCTGGGAGATATCGGCGGGGTAGCCACTGCAGCAGATGTGCTGGTTCAGGCAGATGACCCGGTCGGTGGCCGCCATCACCAGGTGCAGGTCGTGGGAGATCATGATCACGCCACAGGCCAGTTCGTCCCGCACCTCGCGGATCAGTTCGTAGAGTGCCGCCTGGCCGTTGATGTCGACCCCCTGGGCGGGCTCGTCCAGCACCAGCAGGTCCGGTTTACGCACCAGCGCCCGGGCCAGCAGCAGTCGCTGCATCTCGCCGCCGGACAGATGGTGCACGGATTGACGGAACAGGTGCCGGATGCCGGTGCGGGCCAGGGCGGCCTGGCAGTCGTTCTCGGAGGCACCGGTCAGGGCCAGGAAACGGCGCACGCTCAGGGGCAGGGTGGGCTGCAGGTGGAGGTGCTGGGGCACATAGCCGGTGAGCAGGCCCCGGGGCTTGTGGATGTGACCGTCGGTTACCGGCTGGATACCCAGCACTGCCTTGATCAGTGTGGTCTTGCCCGCGCCATTGGGGCCGATAATGGTGACGATGTCGTTCCTGCGGACTTCCAGGCTGACCCGGTCCACCACCGGGGTGTCGTTCAATGTCACCGATACCTGGTCCAGGCGGACCAGGGGAGCGTCGTCGGTCCCGGTCATGGGGTGGCCGTCTGTCCGGAGCGGCAGCGGGGGCACAGCCCCGCCACCTCGATGGTGGTCTCGGTGGGGGCGAAGCCCTGCTCGGCAGCGGTGTCCGCCACCGCGCCGGAAACCGCATCCGACGTCAGTTCGTGAACGTTACGGCACTGCTGGCAGATCAGGAACATGCCGGTATGGTGTTCCCGCGCGTGGTTGCAGCCGATAAAGGCGTTGAGGGAGGCAATCCGGTGCACCAGACCGTGCTGCTGCAGGAAATCCAGTGCCCGATAGACGGTCGGGGGCGCCGCGTTGTGCCCCTCCTGGGCCAGCACCCCGAGCAGGTCATAGGCCCCCAGGGGCCTGTGGGACTCCCAGATCAGTTCCAGAACCCGCTGACGGATGGGGGTCAGGCGGGCGTTGCGGGCGTCGCAGATGGTCCGGGCCTCGGCCAGGGCATCACGCACGCAGGCATCATGGTTGTGGGGGCGGTAGGGCAGCGCGTTGGCAGACATGACTCTGGTTTCCGGCAAATAATGTAACAGTATAACATTTAAGAGCCGATAACCAAGTGCGGACCTGCCGGGCCGGAGAGGGGCACCAGAAGGGCTTCGGTGCGGAACCGCCAGACGTTATCCGACCGGGTTTCCTCAGGCGTTCCCGAGGGCCTCGATGCCCAGGTTCTCCAGGTATTCCAGGTTGGGAATCCAGACCGTATCGCCTTCCAGTTCCACCTGCATCAGGTCGGCGGGGCCCTGGTCGGCTTCCTCGCGCCCCTGGACCTGTTCCGGCTCCAGGCGTGTCTGGCTGGGGATGCCCTGGGTCACAATGGCCAGGAAGGGCAGCTTGTCATGGTTCGGGCCAATGGTATTGAGTACCACGATGCGACCGCGACCGGCACCGGGAATGATGGCCTCCTGCTCGTTGGCCCCCTCGTAGGAGATTACGGGCAGTTTCTGGCCACGCCATTCCAGGTAGCCGGCGAGCCAGTCCGGGCCATCGCCGCTGGCGAGGTTGGCATCGTGATCCACCACTTCCGCTATGGAAACGTTGGGCAGCAGCAACTGCCGGTGGTTCATGGGAATCAGTACACAGGGTAGCGTTGTTGTGGTGGTATCACTCATGGTTCTCTGTCCTCAGGTTACATCCTGCGACGATGTCTGTTTCAGCAGGGCCGCGTCCGCCAGGGTACGCACCAGCGCCTTGGCCAACTCCTCCGGCGAACCGGACAGGCTGGTGCAGCCGGTGGCGGCAACCGCCTCGGGCATGGCACTGTTGGCGCAGGTCTCGCTGGTCTGCACCCAGATGTTGCTGCCAAAGGCCCTCAGCATGGGGGCGGCCACGGCACCGTCGTTGCCCATGCCGGAGAACAGTATGGCATGGCAGCGGGCGCCGAAATGGTCGCCAAAATTCAACAGCACCTGGTCGATGGACGGACCGTAGGGCCCCGGCCAGGCAGTGTCCTTCTCTGTCAGTGTGCCTTCGGGGGTCAGCCCCCACTCCCGCTCCACCGGTATCACGGTGACCTGGCCGCAGGCCGGACGCATGCCTTCCTCCGCCCGCTGCAGGCGGTAATGGGCATGGCGGCCCAGCACCCGGGTCAGCACTTCGGTAAAATTACCGTCAATATGCTGGGCGTAGACGAAACCCACCGGAAGCCCGGGGGGCAGCTGGTCCAGGAAGCTCTTGACCGCCGCCGGCCCTCCCAGGGACGCGCCCAGTATCCAGATGTCCTCCGCCACCTGACCCGGGGCCGCCGGGGTGATCCAGGGCGGCAGTTCCACCGCTGCCGGCAGTTCCGGCGGCCTTTCTCCCAGTTCTTCCAGGGCCTCCTCGGATTCCGTCTCCTCCAGGGGGCCCAGCTGTTTTTCCAGTTTTTTCAGCAGGCGCCGTTCCCAGCGCACGAAGTCCCGGGTTCCGGGCTTGGGCGCTGCATCGATACCGAACAGTATCGGCGCCTCGGTGTGGTCCAGCAGATGATCGAACAGTGCAGGGTGGTCGGCCTCGTCTTCCAGCGTCACCAGCCACAGGTCCACATCCGGCAGTACCTCATAACCCAGGATACGCTCCGGGGCCCCTGAGAACCCCGGGCGTAGCCCGAAACGACCTGTAGCCTCTTGTAGGCGGTGGCGCTGCAAGACGTCGTCAGAGACAATTGCGACCGCTGGCCGCCCGCCCCCGGTGGACATCAGTCGTCCCCGTCTCCGAGTTCCTCACCGGTCAGGCGTTCAATAGTGTCAAGCAGCTCGGTCTCCTGGAACGGCTTGCCCAGGTATTCGTTGACGCCCAGACCCAGGGCCCGTTCCCGGTGCTTGGCACCGGTACGGGAGGTGATCATGCAGATGGGCACGTCCCGCAGGTCATCGTCGTGGCGTACAAAGCTGGCGACCTCGAAGCCATCCATCCGCGGCATCTCGATGTCCAGCAGGATGATGTCCGGTCGGTGATCCTGGAGTTGTGCCACCGCGTCCAGGCCGTCCTTCGCGGTGACCACTTCCATGCCGTTCCGCTCCAGCAGACGGGAGGTCACCTTCCGTACCGTGACCGAGTCGTCCACCACCATCACCAGGGTGGGTCGGTCTTCCCGGTACTGTTGCTGCTGGGCGGCCTGTTCCGCCAGGCGCTGGCGCTCGGACAGGATGTCGGAGCGGATCATCGCCGGCAGGTCGAGGATCACCACCACGTTACCGTCGCCCAGGATGGTGGCACCGGATACGCCCCGCACGGAGCTGAACTGCGGCCCCAGGGACTTTACGACGATTTCCCGACTGCCCAGCAGGCTGTCCACCTGCAGGGCCATGGGCTGCTCGGAGGACCCGCGCACCAGGATGACCGGCAGCGGCAGGGCCTGACCCTGCAGCTTGGGCCGGTGGTCGCTGTGCAGCAGGCCGCCCAGGTATTGCAGGCGGTATTCCTGGCCGGCGTATTCATACAGCGGTGCATCAGGCTGGTAGTACTCTTCCAGTTCCCAGGTGCTGACCCGCACGATGCCCTCGATGGTGTTCAGCGGGATGGCATAGAAGTCCTCGCCGGTGGACACCATCAGCGCCCGGTTGACCGATACCGTGAACGGCAGGCGTACGGTGAAGGTGGTGCCTTCGCCGAGGGTGGAGTCGATATCCAGGCTGCCGCCAAGTTGCTTGATTTCGCTGGCCACCACGTCCATGCCCACGCCACGGCCGGAAATCTGGGTCACGGCCTGGGCGGTGGAGAAGCCGGGTTGCAGGATGAACTGCAGGATTTCCCGCTCGCTCAGGTCCTCCTGCTCGCCCAGCAGGCCGCGCTCAATCGCCTTGCGGCGAATCACGCCGCTGGGGATGCCGGCGCCGTCGTCGCTCATCCGCAGCACCACTTCACCACCTTCCCGGGTCAGGTTCAGGGTGACCTGCCCGGTTTCCGGTTTGCCGGCCTTGGCACGGCCGGACGGTGTCTCGATGCCGTGGTCCAGGGCGTTACGCAGCATGTGCTCCAGGGGCGCGATCATGCGCTCGAGGATGTTGCGGTCCAGCTCGCCTTCCGCGTTGCGGACGTCGAACTCCACTTTCTTCCCGAGTTCACTGCTGATCTGGCGGACGATTCGGCGCAGCCTCGGCACCATGGAGGCGAACGGGATCATCCGGGTCTTCATCAGACCTTCCTGCAGCTCGGTGTTGATCCGTGACTGCTGCACCAGCAGGGTGTCGGTGTCGCGCACTCGGTCGGACATGGTCTCCCGCAGGTCGGCAAGGTCCGAGGAGGACTCGCTCAGGGCCCGGGACAGCTGCTGGATGGAGGAGTAGCGGTCCATCTCCAGCGGGTCGAAGTCCTCGCCGTAATCCGGACCATGCTCCTGTTCGGCCCGGAACAGGATCTGGGCCTCGGTCTCGATATCCATCCGGCGAAGCTGCTCGCGCAGACGGTCGATGGTGGCGGCCATTTCGTCCAGGGTGTGGCCGAAGTCGCTGTTCTGCTGCTCCAGGCGGCCACGGGTAATACTGGTCTCACCGGCCAGGTTGACCAGGTCGTCCAGCAGCGGCGCCGATACACGGATGGTTTCCTGGGCCGCCCGGGCGCTGTCTTTGCGGCGCTGCTCGATGGCCTTGCGGGCCGGTTGCGGTGGCTTGGCGCCGGTATCGGATTTGGCGGGCGCTTTCCCGGTGTCGTCGGTTTTGCCGGTGTCCTTGTCCGCCGGTTTGGCGTCCGCCCCGCCGGTGTCGTGGCTGGCCAGGTAGTCGTCGAAGGACTTGCGAACCTCGCCCACGGCGGCAATCAGGCCGTCATGGTGCCTGGTGATCTTCTTCCAGTCGTCCTGGGACGGCGACTGTTCACCCAGGTCCGTCAGCAGGGTTTCGAAATCGTGGGACAGGTCCCCCAGTTCCGCTTGCTTCGACAGGCGCGCGCCACCCTTGAGGGTGTGCAGGGCCCGCTGGGCTTCCTGGCTGAAGTGATGGCTGTCCGGTTCCTGGCGCCAGTCTGCCAGCAACTGTTCAAGCTGGTCGAGGATCTCCTGGGCTTCTTCCAGGAAGATTTCCAGTACCTCGGTATCCGGCTCCTCCTCGGCGTCGGCCTTGGTTTCAGGAGATTCCGGTTTGCGGGTGTCGGCGTCATCCAGGTGGCTGGCCGCCTCCTTCAGCAGGCGCAGCAGGCCGTTGTCCGGTTGTGGCCGGTTGCCCTCCTCCAGTTCGCCCAGCATGGTGCGCAGGCCTTCGTTGGCCCGTTCGCTCAGGGACAGCACCAGGGGCTGGTTGCCGGACCCTTCCAGCAGCGGCCCCAGGGCGTCGGACCAGGCTTCCGCCAGGTCGGCCACGGCGTCGATATCCGCCAGCCGGGCGCCGCCCTTGAGGGTATGCAGTTCCTGCTGGAGCTGGGTGATGCCGGTAAGCTGTTCCGGGTCCTCGCGCCACTGCACCAGGGATTCCTCGATGGACTCGGAAATATCCAGCCCTTCCTCCAGGAACATACCGGTGATCTCGTCGGCGCTCAGCTCCAGGTCGGTGTTGTCGCCGGTGATTTCAGCACTCTCCGATGCGATCGCATCCTCGGACTCTGCGGCCACGCTGGTAGTGGGCGCTTCGGCAGTCGGCGCCTTGCCATCGATGATGGCGCGCACCCGGCTCACCAGCTGTTTGGCCGGGGCGCAGGGGCGGGAGGTGGCGACCTCGTCCACCATGTTGGCGAGCCGGTCATGGCAGGCGAACAGCAGGTCCAGCATGTCCTTGCTGGCGCTGATACGGCCGTCGGCGACCCGTTCGAACAGGTCCTCCAGCACGTGGGTCAGGTCGGCAATGGGATCGACACCGGCCATGCGGGCACTGCCCTTGAGGGTATGCACATCCCGCTGCAGCTCGGTCGCCAGCGTGTTGTCCTCGGGGTTCTCGCTCCAGCTGTGCAGGGCACTGCCGGTGGAGTTGACCAGGTCGTAGGCTTCCTCAAGGAAGATGGCTACCAGGTCCGGATCCAGATGGGACAGGTCGAAGGTCTCCGCCGGTTCGTCTGCCCCGGCATCATCGGATGGGGCTTCGTCCTGGACTTCGCCGATATCCTCGTGGAGCTGTTCCAGCTCGTTTTCCAGGTCGCTGACGTCCAGTTCGGACAGGTCTTCGTCGTCTTTCCCGGCGGCGGTTTCCTCCAGATTGGCGGCTTCGCTGTCCTCGACCGCATCCTCGTCGGCGGATTCCCCGGCGTCCTCCCCGGTGGTGTCCGGCGCCTCTTCGGCAGCCTCGTCTTCCGGTGTTTCCGTCAGGTCGGTATCGTCATCCCCGGCCACCGGGGTACCGGATTCCTGCTCCGGCGGTGTATCGGCGTCGTCGTGTACGTCGGTGACAGGGCGGTTGCCGCTGGCGGTATCCATGTAGTGGCGGATATCGCTTTCCAGGTCCGGTGCCGGCCGGGGTGGCTCGCCATTGGCCAGTGAGTCCACCATGCCGGCCAGACGGTCGTGGCAGCGGAACAGCAGATCCGACAGCTCGTCGGTCACGCCCAGGCGGTGTTCGGCCAGGCCTTCGAACAGGCTCTCCAGGTCATGGGCGAGGTTGCCGATGGCATGGATGTCGGCGAGGCGGGCGCCGCCCTTCAGGGTATGCAGGTCCCGTTGCAGCAGGCGCAGCAGTTCGCTGTTATCCGGGCGGGCCTGCCAGGATTCCAGGGCGTCGGCGGTGCTGGCAATCAGGTCCTCGGCTTCCTCCAGGAAGATGGCGGCCAGTTCCTCGTCCATTTCCTCGGGGGACTGGTCGTCACCGCTGGCGGTTGTGTCCTCTTCCACGTCGGCGGTGGGCAGATCAAAGCTGCCATAGTCCACTTCTTCCTCGGATTCGTCCGGCGTGGACAGGGAGTCCGCCAGCAGCTGCAACTCAGCCTGCAGGGTGTGGTCCGGCTTGGTGGCCAGGCCAGCGGCCACCTGGTCCATCAGGTCGATCAGGTGGTCATGGGCCGACTGCACGGTTTCCATGAACCATTCGTCGGGGCCCTCGGGATGGGACAGGGCGTTGTGGTAGACACCGGCCAGCGCGTCGGTCAGTTCGGCCACGTCCACCAGGCCGACTTCACGGGCACCCTTGGTAAGCTGCTCAAGCTCATGGGAGAGCCGGTCCATGCCGTCGGTCTGCGACGGGTTGTCGGCCCATTCCCTGACAATGCGGTCGGCATCCAGGAGGACATCCAGCCCGTCGCTGAGGAACAGCGTGACCAGCTGCGTGTCCTGCGCCATGGTTGCCTGCGGATCATCCTGGCCGCTGCGGCCAAGGGTGCGGGCGGATACCGACGCCAGTTGCTCCAGGTAGGCCTCGGTGCCGTCCAGCGGCTCCTGGGGCGTGCTGTGGAGCTGGTCCAGACCCGCCTTGAGGAAGTCGCAGCACTGGCGGATCAGGTCGATGACGTCGGCATCGGCCCGACGGTTCTCGGCCCGGGCCTGCTTGACGAACTGTTCCAGGGGGGTGACCACCCGGGCAATGGGCTCGATGGCAGCGGTATTGGCACTGCCCTTGAGTGTATGCAGGGCACGGGACACGCCGTCGGTGTAGGCCACGCTGCTGCGATCCCCGGCGTCGTCGAGGAACGCTTCCAGGGCGGTGAGGTGGGTGCGTGCCTCGCTCTCGAAGATTTCCACCAGGATCGGGTCGACCAGTTCGTCGCCCTGATCCTCTCCCAGGGACGCCATCGCGTCCCCGGAGGTGTCCTGTTCAGCAGCATCCGTCCCGGTGTCGGTCTGTGCCGGTGTGGTGGCCGTCTCCTGATCCGCCTCGGCGGACGGCATTTCACGGCTGTCGGGAATCTCGCCATTGGCCAGGGCGTTGGCGCGGGCTTCCAGCGGTGTAGTGTCCACCGAGGCCGGGCGGCGGTGCTCGAAATCGGCAACCAGGGCGGGAATCTGGTCGGTCACGTCCCGCAGCAGGGTGGCGATGTCGTCGTTCATGAACACGGAGCCGTCGATGACCCGGTTCAGCATGTTCTCCACGGACCAGGCCAGTTCGCCCACGACACTGGCGCCGACCATGCGACCGCTGCCCTTGAGGGTGTGGAAAGCCCGCCGGACTTCCGCCATGGCACTGCGATCGTCGTACTGGCGGAGCAGGGTGGGCAGGTACTCGTTGATGGTTTCCAGGACCTCGCCGGCTTCCTCCACGAAGATCTCGATGATCTCGTCATCGATCAGGTCGTCTTCGTCGTCGACCGGTTCCGGCGCGCGGGGGGCCTCGGCGGGCGCTTCCTGTTCGGTGGTGTCGGCGGTTTCCGGCAGCTCCGGTTCCGGGGTCTCGGCAGTTGCACCGGTGTCCCCGGCCGCGTCGTCGTGACCGGTCTTGCGGGTGTCGGCCATGGCCTCGGCCCGGCCGATCAGGGTGTCCACATCCCCGGTGGCATGACCGGTGCGGAATTCATCGATCAGGCCCGGAAGGCGGTTGTTGACCTCATCCACCAACTGGAACAGGTCCTCGGTGGGACGGAGGGTCTGGTCCAGCACCCGGTTCAGCAGGTTCTCGATGGACCAGGCCAATTCACCAATACTGGTGGCGCCCACCAGGCGGCCACTGCCCTTGAGGGTGTGGTAGGCACGGCGGACTTCGGTGAGTGCCTCGCGATCGTCCTGCTGCTGGCGCCACCTGGGATACCAGTTGCGGATGGTATCCATGACCTCGTCGGCTTCCTCGACGAAGATCTCCAGGATCTCGTCGTCCACCAGGTCCAGGTCGGAAGGCTTCGCACTCTGTTCCGGCGCTTCCAGGGGAACGTCCTGGTCGGCGATGGTCTCGGGTTCGACGGCGGCGGGCTCGTCCTCGACCCAGGTGGGTGCTTCCCCGGGCGGGAAGCCGAGGCTGCGCAGGCTTTCTTCCGCCACCCGCAGCACTGATTCGTTGTCGGAAATGCCGTCGGCCAGGCGCTCCATGTAGTACTCGACACTGGTGACCGTGTCGGCCAGCGTGTCCAGCTGCTTCCAGTCAGGGATACGCTTGCGCTCCAGCAGTACCTGCTGGATATAGTTGCGGGCGGCGGCGAGGATATCCGCCGGACGCGTCAGGGGGATGACCTTCAGGCCACCTTCGATGCTGGCCAGCATCTCCGGAACATGCTCGATCTCCCGGGGGTCCCACTGGGAGGCAATGAAGTTGACCACCGCGCTCTTGACCTGTTCAAGCGCATTGCGGGATTCCCGCAGCAGGGCGGTGTGGGCATCGCCCAGCTCCCGGGAGCCGGGGCCGGCCTGGCCGGCTTCGTCGTCGTCTCCGGTGCCGCTCCGTGGCGCCATCTGGTTGTCACGGTCGAGGCCGGACAGGGTGGCTTCCACATACAGCAGGGCGCCGGCGATATCCAGCAGGGTGCCGTCATCGGCAGTCTCACTCTGCTCCAGCAGGCGCTCAACGGTGTCCAATTGCTCGCCGATGATCCGGCGGGGGTTGCCCAGGCCGATCACCGCCAGGGTATTGGCCACCTGGCGCAGGCCCGGGAGCAGTTCTTCCAGGTCCTGGTTCTGCCGGTTCTGGTCGCGTACGAACAGGTCAAGCTGGTCCTTCAGACGCGCCACTTCCTCGTTCAGGGCCAGCACGACCGACTGGATGGCCTCACGACCGGGACCGCTGCCGGTCTCCTCCGCCTCATCTCCCGGCAGCGCCTGGTCCAGGCGGTAGCGATCGCGCAGGTCGGTGATATAGGAGGAGGTGGCTTCCCTGGCCTGGGCCACGTAGTAGAGAAGATTGCGGAACAGGGTTTCCGGCACCGACTGGTGCAGGATGTCATTGGGCTCCCGCGTCAGGCGATCGATCTCGTGGTCCAGTTCCTGCAGCAGGGCGCGGGTGGCGGGGGCCAGTTCGTTGATGCCCTGTTGCAGGGTTTCAATAAAGCCGCCGGCGGCGCGCCAGAGTTCCTCGCGGGGGGTGCCGGTACACAGCTTGACCAGCCGCTGGATCACCTTCTGCTGGTTATCATAGTGAACGGTGTTATCAGCACCCGGCGCCGTGCTTTCCACCGCACGGTGGAACATCTTGCCCAGCTTGCCCACATTGTTGAGGATCTTCGGATCCTGCAGCAGGCGCGCCACTCGCGGTGAGGCCTCGAACCGGGCCTGGCTCATGTCCGGGCGGAACAGCGACAGGTCGGACAACAGACCTTCACCACGGGCCGCCCGCAGGTCATTCAGCAGTGGTAGCAGGGTCAGCGGCAGGTCATCGGCGCTGGAGCGCAGCCCCTCCAGGTAACGGGGGAGACGCAGGATGGCTTCCATCAGGATGTCGACGGCCTGGTCCGGGCTGTCCACCTGCTCCTTGAGAATGCTTTGGGTGAGCTTCTCCATTTCCTCGGTGAGCAGGGCGGCGCCCTGCAGTTCGACCATCTGGAGGGTGCCGTTGACCTGGTGCAGGTAGTTCAGACAGAAACGCAGGCGTGCCGTATCGTCGCGGTTCTCGACATACGCTTCCAGCGCCTGCTGGCCCTGTTTGAGGGTTTGTTCTATTTCGCCGCGAACCCAGTCCAGGGCGATGCTGTCATGGTTGTTGCCCATAACCACTCCGGTTATTCGTCGTCTGACTGGCGGCGTATCCACGCCAGTACATGTTCCGAGGGAACCCGCTGCATTCCGGGAGGTTGCCAGCCGGTGATCTCGCCCTGGCCCAGCACCAACAGGCCGCCGGGAGCCAGATGTTCCGCCAGCCGGCTGACGATTTCCCGCCGGCGCCAACGGCGGAAGTAGATCAGCAGGTTCTGACAGAAGATAATATTCATCCCCTGCATGGGGGCCTGTTTCAGGTCGAGCACATTGAGCCGGGTGAAACAGACACGTTCGCGAATTCCCTCTGTAATTTCTGCACTGTTACGGGCACCTGCCCGGAAATACCGCTGCCGGAGACTGTCATCCATGCCGTTCAGGCGACGGGGATTGAACAACCCCTTCTGCGCCTTCTCCAGAGCCGGCTTGCTGATGTCAGAACCGGTGACTCCGTACAGCGGCGGCAGCCCAAGCTGCTCCATACTCTCGTTCAGCAGGATGGCCAGCGTGTAGGCCTCCTCGCCGGTGGAGCAGCCTACGCTCCAGGCGTCCAGTGGACGCTTGCGAAGCTGCTCCCGTGGCCGGGTCATGACGTAGTCGGACACCAGCCGGAAGGCATCCGGATCCCGGAAAAACCGGGTTTCCTGGACGGTGAGCCGGTCCACCAACGTGGCCCATTCCACCACCGCTTCCGGTCCTGCCACGATCTTTTCGTAATACGCCTGGAAACTGCCGCATCCGATCTCGCGCATGCGGATACCGATGTTGGTTTCCAGGAAGGACTTGCGTTCAGGCGCCAGGGCCATGCCGGTCCGGTGCTCCAGCAATGTCTTCCACTGGTGGAACTGCGCCTCGTCCATGTCCGGAAGCGGGCGCAGTGCCCAGTGTTCGGAGCCGGGTGACAGGTTGCGGGGTGTTTCTGACATAAACACTCATCGCCCCTGGCCAGGGTGGTCAGCTGACCACCGGTACGTTGCTGTCTTCCTCGCTGTCCATGGTGTCGGCGGACTCTTCCTCCGGCAGGGTGAAGCCGGCAACGGAAGACCGCAGTTCGGAAGCCATCTCGGCCAGGTTACCGATAGACTGCGCAGTGGCATTGGTACCGGAGGACGTCTGGGAGGTGATTTCCTGGATGACGTTCATGGTGTTGGAGATGTGGGCCGCCGAGGACGCCTGCTGGCGTGCGGCGTTGGAGATGTTCTGGATCAGCTCCGCCAGACTCATGGATACGTTCTCGATTTCCTCCAGGGCAACACCGGCGTCCTGCGCCAGGCGTGCACCACGGACCACCTCGGCGGTGGTGTGTTCCATGGAGATAACCGCTTCGTTGGTATCCGACTGGATGGTTTTAACCAGTGCTTCGATCTGCTTGGTGGCGGCGGAGGAGCGTTCCGCCAGGCGCTGAACCTCGTCCGCAACCACTGCGAAGCCCCGGCCCGCGTCACCGGCCATGGAGGCCTGGATGGCGGCGTTCAGGGACAGGATGTTGGTCTGGTCGGCGATGTCGTTGATCAGCGATACGATGTCACCGATTTCCTGGGAGGATTCACCCAGACGCTTGATCCGTTTGGAGGTTTCCTGGATCTGCTCACGGATGTTGTCCATGCCGCGGATGGTGTTCTGTACCACTTCCGCGCCTTTCTTGGCGATGGCAACCGAGCGCTCCGCAACCGCGGTGGATTCGGCGGCGTTGGAGGATACCTGGTCGATGGACACGGCCATTTCGTTCACCGCCGCGGAGGCACCGGCGATTTCCTGGGCCTGGTGCTCGGAGGCGTCGGCCAGTTGCATGGCCGTGGACTGGGATTCCTGGGCCGCGGAGGCAACCCGTACCGCCGTGCCCCGGATGGCCTGTACCAGGCCGCGCATCTGGTCGATCGCGTAGTTGATGGAGTCGGCGATGGCACCGGTGAAGTCCTCGGTTACCGTGGCCTCGGTGGTCAGGTCACCATCGGCCAGGTCGGCCAGTTCGTCCAGCAGTCGCAGGATCGCGTTCTGGTTCTGCTCGTTCTGGGCCTGGGTCGTGGCCAGACGCTCCTGGGCGGCCCGGTAGAGCACCACGCCGATGGCAACAACGGTGGCCACCATCAGGGCCAGGATCAGGTAGGCCAGCAGCGGGCTGATGATCCGGGAGCCAGCCTGGTTGGCAAAGTTGTTCGCCAGGGTGGAGATTTCCTGCAGCAGCAGCTGGGAGTTCTGGAAGATCTCGTTGGAGGCTTCACGGACCCGCTTGAGATAGGGAGAGGCGTCCAGGATGGCGTCGATGTTCTGGGACACGAACTGGAACTGTTCCTGGATGGCTTCCAGGCCGTAACGGGCTTCCTCGATATCGATGCGGGAGATGTTCTGGGCCGGGTTGCCTTCCAGCTGACCCTGGAGGATGCGACCGAATTCGGTGGCGTCGCGACCGAAACGGTCGGCGGCCACCACCGCGTCTTCGTCACCGGACAGTACGCTGTTCACCGCCCGGGCGATACGTTCCGCCAGCAGTGACTGGCGCTGGGCCAGGGCGACCTGCTGGGCCGGGGCGCCATTGTCCAGCAGTACCGTGACGATGTCGCGGTAGTCCCGCTGCAGGTTGGGAATGGTGTCGTTGAGCCGGTTTGCCACTTCGTGCAGGGCGAGCACGTCGTCCTTGGTGTTCACGATACGGTCGGCGTTGTCGCGAACGGTATCCCAGTAGGGCTGGACCTCGCTCTCGGCGGCCAGGTCACTGGCCGGGAGGCCGGTTTCCGGATTACCTTCCAGGATGTAACCCCACAGCTCGGAGAACTCGTTGCGGCTGCTCTGCAGTTGGGCGAACGCTTCCGCGTTGCCGTCCGCCGCCTCGGTGGCGTTACTGGTGATCTCCTGGGACAGTACCCGCAGTTCGCCAGCGTAGGCGATGTATTCCTGATCGTTCTGGCTGTCCTGGTTAACAATGAACAGGACCACAACGAGCAGCACGGTCAGTGCGATCAGCGTTGCGATCAGGCCGGCAACAAGCTTGTTGGCGCCCTGTCCCATGCTGAATCTTCCGGCTTTGTTTTTCATCTTTGGCTCCCGGCCTCTTCTCTTATTGGCAAATAGGTTTCAGAGGGTAAGTCGGCCAGCGATGCCGGCACGGCCGTAAACATTACCACTGTGACACATCCAGAAAGCGCTCATCATCGATTAGCGCAAAAGTTGAGAACACGTTCCACGTTTCCTCGTCACGGACGTAACCGCCCTGGACGAACGGCTGAACCGCCTCGTGAACCTCGCCAGGATGGGCCTGAAAGCTGTCCTCGGCGAAATACTGCATGCCTGCCACGTCATCGACGACCAGGCCGGTGAAGATATCGTCCTGCTCCACCACCAGAATGCGGCGGTCCCGGTTGCTGCGGGCCCCCCGTGGCAGACCGAAGAAATGGGCCAGGTCGATCAGGGGAAGCAGGCGGCCGCGGACGTTGGCCACACCCAGCATGAACGGGCGAACCCCCGGTACATGGGTGTAGCGGGGGACGTGAAGGATTTCCACGACTTCGCCCATGGGGGCGACGTAGCGCTGGCCGGCCAGCATGAAGCCGATACCATTCCAGAGGGTAACGGCTTGCTGCTGTTCCGGCAGGCCGGCCGCCAGGGACCGGCTTCGCCGGGCAATATCCGTCAGTACGGCAAAGGGTGCGGCCTGGGCAGACATGCTTACTCCATGGGACGGATCAGGAAACGAGGCTGTCGATAGTGCTGATCAGGTCACTTTCGTTGACCGGCTTGACCAGATATCCCTTGGCGCCCTGGCGTGTACCCCAGACGCGGTCGGTTTCCTGATCCTTGGTGGTCACGATGACCACCGGGATGGAAGCGGTCTCCGGAGCGCGGGTCAGTTGCCGGGTGGCCTGGAAGCCATTCAGTCCGGGCATGACAACGTCCATCAGGACCAGGTCCGGGTTCTCGGCCCGGGCCATGGCGACGCCGTCGGCGCCATTGTCGGCCGTCAGGACTTCATGCTTGTGCTTCTCCAGGATGGTGGAGATCTTCTTGATTTCGGTGGGGGAGTCGTCAACGATCAGAATACGGGCCATGTTATCCTCAATGGTTCTCTTTACAGCATGGACTCACTGTTCCGCCTGGGGAACATACTGGCGAATCGTGTTAAGCAGCTCGTCCTTGCTGAAGGGTTTGGTCAGGTACTGGTCCGACCCGACAATGCGCCCCTTGGCTTTATCAAACAGCCCGTCCTTGCTCGACAGCATGATAACGGGCGTCTTGCGGAAGGCGGAATTATTCTTGATCAGGGCGCAGGTCTGATAACCATCCAGCCGCGGCATCATGATGTCCACGAAAATGATGTCGGGGTGGGAATCGGCTATCTTGGCGAGCGCATCAAAGCCATCGGTCGCGGTGATTACTTCGCAGCCAACTTTTTTGAGCAGCGTCTCTGCGGTGCGACGGATAGTCTTGCTATCGTCGATCACCATGATTTTCAGGTTCTCGAAGTTGTCGTCCATTATGCAACTGCCTTGCGCTCTGCGGGTGTCGGTATTCAGAGATTTGCTTTTTAACACACAAAGTGAAGGTGTGCTATCAAGCCGCTCTATTTATAGGTTATTCGTGACCTGCAACAAAGTTTTTGTTTGTGACGTATTGTACACGCGCACAGTTTGGGCCGCCGGCAGTGACGGTTTTCCGGCGCCAGGCAATGGCAGGTGCATTCCGGGGCCGGGTGCAATACCATTCACGGAACTCCCGAATAGGCCCTGACTGTGCCAGTGGCTTATTCTCGGACTCCTGCTCAGCATAGCACTGTTTAACAAGTATGCTCTGTAGACGGGTTCCTGTTTTTCATCAATTGATCGGGGATGTTCGATGACTCTCAGAATCGGCGTGGTGATGGATCCGATCCAGGATATCCATTTCAAGAAAGACACCTCACTGGCCATGTTGTGGGCCGCCCGGCAACGGGGTTGGCAGATCGAGTACATGGAATTGCCCGACCTTTATATGAAGGGCGGCCAGGCCCGGGCGCGGGTCCGTGAGCTTGATGTGCGTATGGACCCGGAGGACTGGTACACCTTCGGTCGTGAGGCGGATGTCGCCCTGGGCGACCTGGACGCCATACTCATGCGCAAGGATCCGCCGGTGGACCGGGAATTCCTCATGGCCACCCATATCCTGGAGGCGGCGGAACGTCAGGGAGCCCTGGTGGTCAACCCGACCCAGGCCCTGCGGGATTGCAACGAGAAGCTGTTCGCCACCCAGTTCGAGGACTGCACGCCACCGCTGATCGTGACCCGGTCCGCCGATCGCCTGCGGGCGTTCTACCACGAGCACGGTGACGTCATCATGAAACCCGTGGACGGCATGGGTGGCAAGTCGATCTTCCGTATCCGCGAGAACGACTTCAACCTGGGTGTTATCATCGAAACCCTGACCAACGACGGTCAGCACCAGTGCATGGCCCAGAAGTACATTCCCGAGATCACCGAGGGCGACAAGCGCATCCTGCTGATCGAGGGTGAGCCGGTACCCTATGCCCTGGCCCGCATTCCCTCGGTGGGGGAGAACCGGGGCAACCTGGCCGCCGGCGGTCGCGGCGAGGGCCGGGAACTGACCGCCCGTGACCGGGAGATCTGTGATCGGATAGCGCCGGTACTGAAGGAGAAAAACCTGATCTTTGTGGGTATTGACGTCATTGGTGACTACCTCACGGAGATCAATGTCACCAGCCCCACCTGCGTGCGGGAACTGGCCCGGGCGTTCGGTATCGATATTGCGGGCCAGCTCATGGATGCCATCGAGCGTCGTCTGGGATAATGGGCTGTTTGTGACGACACCTGAATAGGAAACCCCCTGGAAGTGGCAGGAATGGCAGCACAGGTCACGGCGAACGATCGCCTGATGTTTACATTGTTCATGGCGCTCGCGGTGCATGCGGTGGTGCTGTTGGGGGTGACCTTTGCCCCGGAAGAGCCCGCCACCAGTGCCTCCACCATGGAAATCACCCTGTCCCGGTTCGAGGACGAGAAGGCGCCGGATGAGGCCGACTTCCTGGCTGCCAGTAACCAGCAGGGCAGTGGCGACGCGGAAGAGAAACTGGAGCAGACCACCACCGAAATGGCGGACGTCAACGCCCGCGAGGTGGAGCAGGTGCAGCCGGTGCCGCCCACGGTTACCGAGCGTCAGCCCCGGGAGGAGCGTGAGGTGGTGCAGGCCCAGGCCCGGTCCGAGACCGCCGAAACCCGTGATGAGGTGGAGGAGCCGCCGGAGGAAGACCTGCCGGTGGCCGAAAAGAAAAGCCTGATGGAGCGGAGCCTGGAGATCGCCAGCCTGGAGGCGCGGCTGGATGCCCAGCAGCAGGCCTACGCCCGCCGGCCCCGGGTCACCCGGGTGACCGCCGCATCGACCCTGCAGTCCTCCAATGCCTGGTACGTGCGCAACTGGGTGGACAAGATCACCCGGGTGGGTAACAGCAACTATCCCCGGGAAGCGCGTACCCAGGGTATCTACGGCGACCTGCGTTTGCTGGTATCCTTGCGTAAGGATGGCACGGTCAAGGAAGTGAGCGTTCTTGAATCTTCCGGCAGCTCGGTACTGGACGACGCCGCCATCCGTATTATTCGCCTGGCTGCACCGTTTGCGCCGTTCCCGGACGAAATGCGGGAGAAAACCGATGAGCTTGAAATCATACGCACCTGGTCTTTCCAGCGCCGGGGGCTGACGTCAGGATGAGCGAAGAGACGCAGCCGACCCAGAACCTGAAGGGGCAGTTCCTGGTGGCGTCGCCCTGGTTGGGCGACCCCAACTTCCATGGCGGGATTGTCTATATCTGTGACCACGATGCCGATGGCACCTTCGGCCTGCTGATCAACCAGCCGCTGGATGTGTCCCTGGGAGAGATCCTGGAGCAACTGGACATGGATGGCGGCCACCTGGAAGAGCCGGTTTACGCCGGCGGGCCGGTCCAGCAGGAGCGGGGTTTCGTGTTGCACCCACAGGGCCGGGAGTGGCAGAGCACCGTCACCATGAGCGATGGCCTGCAGGTGACGACCTCCCGGGATGTCCTCCAGGCCATTGGCAACGACGTGGGGCCGGAACGGTACCTGGTGGCCCTGGGCTACTCCGGCTGGAGCGCCGGCCAGCTGGAGGACGAACTCGCCGGCAATGCCTGGCTCACCTGTCCGGCCAGCGAAGCCATCCTCTTCGACACCCCCTGGCAGGACCGCTACCGCACCGTGCTGGCCCGGATGGGCATTGAGCCGGGCCAGCTCGACCAGTCGGTGGGCCATGCCTGAGGCGGATTCCGGTACCGGGCGTCAGCGCCAGGTGCTGGCCTTTGATTTCGGCCTGCGTCGCATCGGTGTCGCCTGCGGTCAGGAACTGCTGGGCTCGGCCCGCCCGGTCACCATGATC
Organism: Marinobacter sp. OP 3.4; assembly: GCF_036224885.1. Taxonomy (NCBI): domain Bacteria; kingdom Pseudomonadati; phylum Pseudomonadota; class Gammaproteobacteria; order Pseudomonadales; family Marinobacteraceae; genus Marinobacter; species Marinobacter sp. OP 3.4. Next base: position 10,366 of record NZ_JAVVLT010000099.1, on the reverse strand, counting down.
CCCGCCCGGGACGGTGTGCCGGACTGGAGCCAGATTGAAACCCTGCTCAGGGAATGGCGACCGGACCTGGTCGTTGTCGGACTGCCCCTCAATATGGATGGCACGGAAAGCGACATGTGCGCCCGGGCCCGGAAATTTGGCAAGCGCATCCATGGCCGCTTCCATGTGCCGGTGGAGATGATGGACGAGCGCCTGAGCAGCTTCGAGGCCAAGGAGGCCGTGCTGGCGGAGGGCGGCAGCAGCGACTTCGGTCGCCACGGCGTGGATGACCTGGCGGCGGTGCTGATCCTGGAGAGCTGGTTCAACCACCAGCGCACCCGACCTGAATAACTGATGTAGCGGAGGCTGACGCCACCATGACCGACATACCCGAGGTTCCGGCACTGCTCGACAGCCTGGAGCAGTCGTTGAGGGACACCCTGAGTGACCGGGGGATCGCCGACCCGTTGCTGGTGGGCATCCGTACCGGCGGCGTCTGGATTGCCCGGGAGCTGCATCGGCGCCTGGGGCTGGAAGAGCCTTTCGGCGAGCTGGACATTTCCTTCTACCGGGACGATTTCAGTCGCATTGGCCTCAACCCCCGGGTCACGCCGTCCCACCTGCCCTTCGAAACCGAGGGCCGGGATCTGGTGCTGGTGGATGACGTGGTGATGAGCGGTCGCACCATTCGCGCCGCCATGAACGAGCTGTTCGATTACGGGAGGCCCAGTTCCATTACCCTGGTGTCGCTGATTGACCTGGGTGGACGTGACCTGCCCATTCAGCCGGATGTGGTGGCCTATCGTCTGGCCTTGCCGCCCAGCCAGCGGGTCAAGTTGGTGGGGCCGGACCCCCTGAAGATTGAAGTGCGGGAGGTGAAGGCATGACCGTGGCGGCCCCGCTCAGCGCCCACGACCAGGCATCCCGGAAACTGCAACTGACCGACGAAGGCCAGTTGCGCCACTTTATTACCCTGGACGGCCTCGACCAGGCCATGCTCACCGATATCCTCGACACCGCGGATTCGTTTATCGAGGTAGGGGAGCGCACCATCAAGAAGGTACCCCTGCTGCGGGGGCGTACCGTGGTCAACCTGTTCTTCGAGTCCAGTACCCGCACCCGCAGCACCTTCGAACTGGCCGCCAAGCGCCTGTCGGCGGACGTGCTCAACCTGGACATCAATACCTCCGCCACCTCCAAGGGCGAATCCCTGTCGGATACCCTGCTCAACCTGGAGGCCATGGCCAGCGACATGTTCGTGGTACGTCATTCCCAGAGCGGGGCGCCCCACTTTATCGCCGAGTCCGTGACCCCGGGCGTGGCCATCATCAATGCCGGCGATGGCCGCCATGCCCACCCCACCCAGGCCATGCTGGACATGCTCACCATCCGCCAGCACAAGCAGCGTTTCGACGGCCTGAAAGTCGCCATCGTGGGGGATATTCTTCACTCCCGCGTGGCCCGCTCCCAGATCCGCGCCCTGCAGACCCTGGGCGCCGAGGAGGTGCGCCTGATTGCCCCCGGCACCCTGTTGCCGGCGGACGTGGACAGCCTCGGTTGCACCGTGGAGTACGACATGCGAGAGGGTATGGACGACCTGGATGTGGTGATCATGCTGCGATTGCAGAAGGAACGGATGGAGGGCGCATTGCTGCCCAGCGAGCGGGAATTCTACCGCCTCTATGGTCTGGATACGGACAAGCTGGCGCTGGCCAAACCGGACTGCATCGTGATGCATCCAGGGCCCATCAACCGGGGCGTGGAGATAGAATCCGCCGTGGCGGACGGGCCCCAGTCGGTGATCCTCAACCAGGTGACCAACGGAATTGCCATCCGCATGGCGGTCATGTCCATGGCCATGAGTGGCCAGGTGGCGGATCGAACCGCCCGGGCGCGCCAGCAGGGAGGTGAGCAATGAGCACCTCCCTGCGTATCGATAATGCCCGGTTACCGGGCCAGGACGCCGCCGTCCACCTATTGGTGCGGGATGGTGTGATTGAGACCATGGGCAACGGCGGCATAACGGAGCCCGCCGATCTGGTGGTGGACGCCAGCGGCCTGACTCTGCTACCGGGGTTTGTGGACCTGTGCTGTAACCTGCGGGAACCAGGCAACGGCCAGAAGGGCAATATCGCCTCCGAAACCCGGGCGGCGGCCCGGGGCGGTTTTACCACCGTGTGCGCCTCACCGGATACGTCGCCGGTGAACGACTCCGGCGCGGTCACCAACCTGATCCGTGATGTGGCCCGGACCAGGGCGGCTGTCCGGGTGTTGCCAGTGGGCGCTGCCACCCGGGGGCTGGCCGGCGAGCTGCTGAGCGATATGGTCGGCCTCAGCAATGCCGGCTGCGTGGCCTTCAGCAATGGCAGCCAGGCCATGGCCAATGCCCGCATCCTGCGCCGTTGCATGGCCTATGCCCGCACCTTCGACCTGACCCTGATGCTGCAACCCGTCAACCAGGCACTGGCGGCGGACGGCTATGCCCACGACGGCAAGGTGGCGGCCCGCCTCGGCCTGCTGGGCGTGCCCGAAGTGGCCGAAACCGCCGCCGTGATGGAAACCCTGCTGCTGGCGGAAGAAACCGGCGTACGCCTGCACCTGGGGCAGTTGTCCTGCGCCCGAAGTGTGGAGATGGTGGCTGAGGCTCGCCAGAAGGGTGTGGCGGTCACCGCCGATGTGGCCATGCACCAGTTGCTGTTCACCGAAGAGGCCCTGTCCGGTTTCGACAGCCTCTACCATGTGGTACCGCCCCTGCGCACCGAGGCTGACCGCAAGGCCTTGTTGAGGGGTGTTGAGGACGGCGTGATCGACGCCATCGTCAGCCAGCATCAACCCCACGATTCCGCCGCCAAGCAGGCGCCCCTGGGCGTGAGCGAGCCGGGGCTGTCCACCGTGGAGAGCGTGTTTTCCATGGGGCTATCGCTGGTGGAGCGGAAGGAGTTGTCGTTGGCGGCCCTGGTACGCGCCCTCACCGATGGTCCCGCCAGCGTCATTGGCGCCACCGGCGGACTGGAGCAGGGCGGCGAAGCCAGTTTCAGTCTCTGGGATCTGGATGGTCAGTGGCAGGCGACACCGGCCAGCATCCAGTCCCGGGGGCAACATGTACCGGTATCGGGGCAGGTCCTGTCAGGTGTTGCGCACTGGACCGTCTGTGGAGGGCAGGTGGCCTACAGGCTGGAATAGCGTTGCGTCAGGCCCCGCAGGCTTATAAAAAAAGCGCCGTGCCGTGAGGCAGGGCGCTTTTTTCGTTCCAGGGCCTGAACGGTTACAGCTTCGGGCCGGCTGCCACGATGGCGTCGGAGACGTCGAACTTCTTGAAGTTCTCCACAAACTGACCGATCAGCTCCTTCGCCTTGGCGTCGTAGTCTTCGGTGCTGGCCCAGGTGTTGCGCGGGTTCAGCAGGTTGCTGTCGACGCCCGGAACCGCCTTGGGAACGTCCAGGTTCAGGGTGTCCAGGTGTTCGGTGTCGGCATTGTCCAGGTCGCCGTTCTGGATGGCGCTGATGATGCCCCGGGTGGTGGGGATGCTGAAACGCTCGCCCACGCCGTAGGGGCCGCCGGTCCAGCCGGTGTTGACCAGGAACACCTTGCTGCCGAAGGCGTCCATCCGCTTCATCAGCAGTTCGGCGTAGACGCCGGCCGGGCGCGGGAAGAACGGGGCGCCGAAGCAGGTGGAGAAGGTGGACTTCAGCTTGGAGGAGGAGCCCATCTCGGTGGAGCCCACCAGAGCGGTGTAACCACTCAGGAAGTGGTAGGCCGCGGCCTCCTTGCTGAGGATGGACACGGGTGGCAGTACGCCGGTCATGTCACAGGTCAGGAAGACGATGTGGGACGGCTCACCGGCACGGTTTTCCTCGACGCGTTTCTCCACGTGCTCCAGCGGATAGGCGCAACGGGAGTTCTCGGTGAGGGAGACGTCGGTGTAGTCCGGCTCTCGGGTGTCGGGGTCGATGACCACGTTTTCCACGATGGCACCGAAGCGGATGGCGTCCCAGATGATCGGCTCGTTCTTCTTGCTGAGGTCGATACACTTGGCGTAGCAGCCGCCCTCGATGTTGAATACGGTGCCGGTGCCCCAGCCATGCTCGTCGTCACCGATCAGGTAGCGGTCCGGGTCGGCGGACAGGGTGGTCTTGCCGGTGCCGGAGAGGCCGAAGAACAGGCAGGTGTCGCCGTCATCGCCCACGTTGGCGGAGCAGTGCATGGGCAGCACGTCCTTTTCCGGCAGCAGGAAGTTCTGTACCGAGAACATGGCCTTCTTCATCTCGCCGGCGTAGTGCATACCGGCCAGCAGTACCTTGCGCTCGGCAAAGTTGATCATCACGCAGCCATCGCTGTTGGTGCCGTCCCGCTCGGGGTCGCACTCAAAGTTGGCGGCGTTGAGGATCTGCCACTCGTCCTTGCCGGAGGGATTGTAGCTGTCCGGGCGGATGAACAGGTTGCGACCGAAAAGGTTCTGCCAGGCCGTTTCCGTGCGCATCTGCACCGGCAGGTAGTGTGCCGGGTCCGAGCCCACATGAACGTGGGAGAGGAAATGCTCCTTGGCGGAAAGATAGCTTTCCACACGGTCCCACAGGGCGTTGAACTTGTCCGGGTCAAAGGGCCGGTTGATCGGTCCCCAGTGGACGGAGTTTTCCGTACCGGGCTCCTGAACAATGAACCGGTCCATCGGTGAACGGCCGGTACGCTTGCCGGTCTTGACGACCAGAGAACCATTGGCGGCCAGTTGACCTTCTTGTCTTTCCAGTGCCAGCTCGACCAATCGCGCTGAGCTCAGATCTGTATAGGTTGTGCTCACTTCGACCTCGCCCTCAAGGTGTCTTTGGACTGTTCGGCCCACGTGCCCCCGGAACAGCAGCGGGTTGGCGGAATTATGAACAGTCGGGTCAATTCAGGCGCGCCATTATGCCAGAGGCGGCCCCAAAAAACGACAGCCCGAGAGCCTCGATTACAGCCGGCGGGCGGGCTGATGTTCCATTCTGCCGAAACGCCCCGGTAGTGCCGTCTCAGTGCAACGTATGGCCGGAGAATAGCTGGTCGATATCGATGCGCTGGAACTGGTAGTGGGCATGGCAGAACTGACAGTCCATCTCGATGCTACCCTGTTCTTCCAGAATGTTATAGCACTCATCCCTGCCCAGGGACTGCAGGGCCGCCAGGGTGCGCTCACGGCTACAGGTACAGCGGAAGGCCACGGGTTCCCGGTCGAACAGGCGCACTTCCTCTTCGTGGAACAGGCGGTGCAGGACGGTTTCGCTGTCCAGGCCCAGCAGTTCGTCGGCGCTGATGGTGGCCGCCAGGTGGGCCACCCGCTCCCAGAGTTCGTTGTCTTCCTCGGTGGCGCCGGGCAGGCGTTGCAACAGCAGGCCGGCGCATTGCTCGCCGTCGGCGAACAGGAACAGGCGGGTGGCAAGCTGCTCCGAGCGCTCGAAGTATTCCTCCAGCGCGCCGGCCAGGGTGTCCGACTCCCGTGGGACCACGCCCTGATAGCGCTGGCCCTGCTCGGGGGTGATGGTGATGGCCATGCGGCCCTGGCCCAGCAGTTCATTGAGGTTGTCGCCATGGGTGTCGTCGGCATCCTCGAAGCGGGCGATGCCGCGGATATGGCGGTCGTGGCTGCATTCCGCCAGTAGTGTGGTCACGGGGCCGTCACCATTGGCCTGCAGTGACAGGGTGCCGTGGAACTTGAGGGTGCTGCTCATGAGTACGCTGGCCGCCAGGGATTCTCCCAGCAGTCGGGTGACCGGGGTCGGATAGCGGGTCTGGGCGAGGATCTCGCCATAGCTGTCGGTCAGGTGCACCCAGGCGCCCCGGATCTGGCTGTGTTCGAAGAGGAATTTGCGGAACTGGTCATTGGCTTGCATCGGGAATCCTGTGTCGATTAGAGGCCGGTATTGTGGGGACAGCCGGTATCAGGTTCAGAGCCCCTGCTGCTCGCGGAACTTCTGCAGGTCGCGGCGGTCCTTCTTGGTGGGCCGACGGGCCGGGGGCAGTTGTGCCGCCTGCATGGTCTTGCGTTGCCAGGACAGCTCCTCCCGCCGACGGGCGCTGTCCTCGGTCTCGTGGTACAGGGTCTGGGCCTCGGGGGCGCCGCGCCGCTTATCCGAGATGCCGTCAATAATCACGATCTTTTCCTGCCAGCCCTGGCGCAGTTTTACCGTGGCCCCGGTTTCCACGGTCTTGCCGGGTTTGCAGCGCTGGTCGTTGTAGTGGACCTTGCCGCCCTCAATGGCTTCCTTGGCCAGGGTGCGGGTCTTGTAGAAGCGCGCGGCCCACAGCCATTTGTCGAGGCGAACCTGTGATTTACCGGTATCCTGGCTTTTTGAGCTCATGATCCTCCGCAGGCAATGAGGGATTCCAGCCTTATTATAGCGGTCCTGTTTCCGGGATGGCAGGGGCATTCACCTGCAGGGACGGTAGCACTTCGGCAAAGTGCGCCACGGCGGGTATGTCCGGGTGAGGCAACCGGTCGGGCCGCTGGCTGTCAGGCGACAGGATGGTCAGGCACTGGCCGATACCGGCGCGGTGGGCGCTCTCCAGCACCGGGATGCTGTCGTCCACCATGATGGCCCGTTCCCGGTCGTGGGGCAGTCGGTTCAGGAGGTTGTCCCAGAAGGCCTGGTCTTCCTTGGCGGCACCCAGGTCGTGGCTGGAGATGACATCATCCACCAGTCGGTCCAGCCCGGTGCGGTCCAGTTTCAGGCGCAACGGATCCGGATGGCAGTTGGTGAGGATGACCGGCTTAAGGCGCCTCTCGCGCAGTGCCTGCAGGAATTCCCGGACCTGGGGCCGGTAGGCAATGCGGTCGCCCACCTCGGCCTTGAGGGCGGTGATGTCGAGTTCCAGCCGATCGCTCCAGTAGTCGGTGCAGTACCAGTTGAGGGTGCCTCGCTCGGCCATGATCATGGGAACCACCAGGTCGCGGGCCTGGTCGGCGGTCATCCGGTGTTTTTCCGCGTATCGGCGGGGCAGGTGCTCCAGCCAGAAGTGGTTGTCGAAGTGCAGGTCCAGGAGCGTTCCGTCCATATCCAGGAACACATGGTCTGCGCGGGACCAGTCAATCATAGTGTCACTGCCGTCTTTCGGGTTGAGGTTTCAGGGTGCCCCAGTCGGGTGGGCGCTTCAATGGGGGTTATCGCTGGCACCGGGTGCAGTAGACCGTGCTGCGCTGGTTCATGCGAACCTCCCGCAGCGGGCGCTGGCACTCCACGCAGGGCAGGCCGCCGCGACCATAGACCAGCAGCGACTGGGCAAAATAGCCCGGCTTGCCCTCGCTGTTGACGAAATCCCGCAGGGTGGTACCCCCCATCAGGATGGCGGCACTCAGGGTCTCCCGGATCGCCCCGCACAGGTGATGGTAGCGGGCGGCGCTGATCCGGCCCGCGGGCCGGTTGGGGTGGATGCCGGTCTTGAACAGGGCTTCGTTGGCGTAGATGTTGCCCACGCCCACCACGATGCGGTTGTCCATCAGGAAGCTCTTGATCGGTGTCCGGCGGCCCCGGGACTTGCGGAACAGGTAGGGGCCGTTGAAATCCGCGCCCAGGGGTTCCGGCCCCAGGCTGGCAAGCAGCGGGTGGGTATCGGCCCCGTCATCCCACAGCCAGCAGCCAAAGCGCCGTGGATCGTTGAAGCGCAGTCGCGTGCCGTCGGTGAACACCAGGTCGATGTGGTCGTGCTTCATGGGCTCGCCATGGTCGGTAATCACCCGCAGGCTGCCGGACATGCCCAGGTGGACAATGACGGTGCCGTGGTCAAACCGCAGCAGCAGGTACTTGGCCCGCCGGTCCGCCTCCCGCAGGGTGTGGCCGGCCAGCCGTTGTGGCAGGTCCTCCGGTACCGGCCAGCGCAGGCGTGGGTCGCGGATCAACAGCTCGGCGACCTGTTTGCCTTCGCTGTGGGGGGCGATGCCCCGGCGGGTGGTTTCGACTTCGGGTAGCTCAGGCACGGTGGCAATACTCCTAATCAAACCGTAACAAAACGTCGTGTAAATGCCGTTGTTTCAGCGAACAGGTGTACGCTAAAGTGTTACTCAGTCTCCGATATGGGGGCGGTATCGCCGGAAACTGATAACCGGCGTTATTTCAATAAGTTGAGGTTATCTATGTGGTATAATGGTCTTCTTGGCCTGTCCTGGTTGCAGTTGGTGATCGTCACCCTTGCGCTGACACATGTCACCATCGTCAGCGTTACGCTCTACCTGCACCGTCATTCCGCCCACAATTCGCTGGACCTGCACCCGGTGCTGAAGCATTTCTTCCGCTTCTGGCTGTGGCTGACCACCAGTATCAATACCAAGGAGTGGACGGCCATCCACCGTAAGCACCATGCCACCTGCGAAACCGAGAACGACCCCCACAGTCCGGTGGTCAAGGGTATCCGCAAGGTCCTGTTCGAAGGAGCTGAACTATACGCGGAGGCCACCACGCCGGAAACCCTCGAACGTTTCGGCAAGCATACGCCGGATGACTGGATCGAGCGTAACCTGTACACCCGCCATCGCAACCTGGGCATTGCCCTGATGTTCATGCTGAACCTGGCGCTGTTCGGCGTTCATGGTATCTGGATCTGGGCGGTTCAGATGATGTGGATCCCGGTGTGGGCGGCAGGCGTCGTGAACGGCCTGGGCCACTACGTTGGCTATCGCAACTTCGAGTGTCGTGACAACGCCCACAATATCGTGCCACTGGGCCTTATTATTGGCGGCGAGGAGCTGCACAACAACCATCACACCTATCCCAATTCCTCCAAGATGTCCCGGCGTTGGTACGAGATCGACATGGGCTGGGGTTATATCCGCCTGTTCCAGTCGCTGGGGCTGGCGACGCCCAAGGGGCATCGGCCTGTCGTGCACTGGGTGCCCGGCAAGCAGGAGGTGGATGTGGACACGGTGCAGGCCATTGCCAACAACCGTTTCGATATCATGCGCCAGTACCGCAAGCGGGTGATGGAGCCGGTCTTGCGGCAGCAGAAGTTGCTGATGGATGACACCATCCGCCCGCGCTACCGCCGGGTGAAGAAGCTGCTGTCCCGTGAAAGCTCACTGATCCGGCCCCAGGAGCAGGTGCACCTGGAGACCGTATTGGAGACCCATCCGGTACTGCGCCAGATCTACGACATGAACCACGAGCTGCAGGCGCTCTGGCGCCGTCGCGGGCTCAAGCCCCAGGACAAGCTGCAGGCGCTGATGGCCTGGTGTCGTGAGGCGGAGGCCAGCGGTATCCGTTACCTTGAGGATTTCGCTGCCCACCTGCGGGCCTATTCGTTACGCCCGGCCGCCTGATGCTCTGATACCTGGTACAGCGCATAGGTCACCTGCCCCGCGGTCTTGCTGCGGTGCAGGTGCCAGCGTTCCGGTACCGCCGGGGCGGCCCGGTCGCTTTCGTACTCCAGGTAAATCCGGCTTCCCGGCGCCACCCAGCCATTCTCTGCCATTAGCGGCACCAGCGTTTCAAGCCAGCCCTGCCGGAAGGGCGCGTCCATGAACAGGATATCCATCGCCCTGTCGGCTGGCTGCTGCAGGAAAGCCTGCACGTCCTCGCAGAATACGTCACCCCGGTCTGATTTCAGCAGGCGCAGGTTGTCCCGCAGGGCCCGGGCCAGGGCCGGTGTGTGGTCGACAAAGGTGACCCGGTCGGCCCCCCGGGACAGGGCCTCCAGCCCCAGCACGCCACTGCCACTGAACAGGTCGAGGCAGTGGCTGCCGGGCAGGTGGAACTGGAGCCAGTTGAACAGGGTTTCCCGGGTGCGGGCCGGGGTGGGGCGAACGCCTCCCTCGTCCGGAAAACGGAGTACCCGGCTGCGCCAGTCACCCCCGATAATACGCAGTTCACCCTGGCCGTGGGGCTGGTGTCGGCGGCCCGATGGGCGGATTTTGCGGGACTGTCGGGGCATGGGGAGATCCGGTGGTGGCGGTCGGGACGCCCCATGGTAGCGGAATTGCAGGCAGGTTTGGACCCGGAACGTCCCTGCCGCTAGAATGGGCGCTTTCCTGAACAGCGACCCCGCTGGCTGTCTGCGGTTTCCTACCGCGCAGATGCCTGTTGGGCGGCTGACCCTCCAGCAAACATGGTAAGACAAATGATGGCAGAGTGGATTCTGATCGGCCTGCTGGTGCTGCTGGTACTGGCCTTTGTGGTGGATGTGGCCGGCCGGCGGGCATCGGCGCCCCGCCCGAAACCGGTTCCCCAGCGTAAACCCGAAGCCGGGCGGGGACCGTCCCCCGAAGCCGGGGACAAGGAAGCGGCGAAACCCGAAGTGGCGCCCTCGGCGGACGATGTTCCGGTTTCCGAGGAGACTCTGGTCAGCCCCGCTGAGGAGGCGCAGCCTGTCGCCGAGCCAGAGCCAGAGCCAGAGCCAGAGCCAGAGCCAGAGCCAGAGCCAGAGCCAG